>NZ_CDRQNY010000007.1:0-85680 GCF_977037065.1 Butyricicoccus sp.
GTACCATGCTCGGCGCGCTGATCATCGCTGTTCTGCGTAACGGCTTCTCCCTGCTGTCCGTTTCTTCGGCAGTACAGAACCTCGTACTCGGCCTGGTTATCATCGGCGCCGTACTGCTCGACGTTACTCGTGAGCGCATGGCTGCTAAGGCTCGCCGTCTGGCTGCTAAGTAATCAGTCCACGCATATCAAACAAAAAAAGAGTCGCTGTAAAGCGGCTCTTTTTTGTTGTGTAAATCGTTATCTGATTACTAAAGTATTGGGAATGGTAGCCAACCTTTGGCTGGGGGGCCAAAAGGATAGACACCTAAGGTTTCTATCCTCTTGGGACTCCATCTTCCTTTATTTCTTGGGTTGGCGCAGATCAGAGACCGGCGACCGCTTCGATATGGGGAACGGCAGTCGGGTTACCATTGCGTGTCTTTCGCAAACTATTCGCAGTTCACAGATAGCGTACTGCTACACATGCGGGTTATTCTTCACAAGCGCGACATAACAGTGTCGCGCAACTCGTTGGCTTGGATATTTTGCACGACACCTACGAATTGCACTCGTTATACCGTAGGGCGTGACGACTCGGCGCACCGCTTGTATCCGACCTGCACAATCTATCCCGTAGGGAGGCCATTGGCCACCCACACAACGGTAAACCGTCACGTCAATTTTCCATTCTCCATTATCAATTCTCAATTACTGCAAATCGCTAAATGCAATCTCTCGCTACAACATCTCCTGCGTGATCAACCGCAGATCGGTATAATACAGCTCCCGTTTGGGCTGCACGCCGCGCAGCAGCATTTGATACATCGCCAGCACGGCGTGGAACGACTCCTGCGAGAATGACTGACCGATCACGAAATCCACCGTTCCCTCGCGCAGATACCGCTTCGCGGTTGGCGTGAGGTCGTTGCAGACGATATGCGGCCGGGTGGTGCGCCGCGCTTTTCGGATGCCCGCGATGCAGCCGGAGAGCGGCTGGCAGGCCATATAGACGGCGTGCAGGCGACTGTCGGCCTGAAGCGCCTGCGCGACGAGTTCGCCGGTGAGTTCAGGCATTTCGTTGGTTTCAATCACGCGGTAGGCATCTTCGGAGAAGCCCAGCTCGAGCAGACGGCGGCAGAAGCCGTCCACGCGGCCCTTGTGGGCCTCCATACGCAGATTTCCGGTGACAATGAGAACGTGCTCGGGCGGGCGGATGAGCCGCGCCATGACACCGGCGGCGATAGCGCCCGCGCGGACAAGATCCTGTCCGGCGTGGCACAGACGGCCGCTGTGCGGCACATCGGCATCATAGGTAATGACGGTCACGCCTTGCTGCACTGCCTGCTCGATGGCGGCGCGGACCTCCGGCGTGTTCTCGGCACGGATGATGAGTCCGTCCACGCCGGAACGAATCTGTTCGTCCATCGCGCGGAGAAGCTCCTGCATGGTCATGGTACGCAGCGGCTGCTCGGTCAGTATAAACGCTGGATCGGCGATATAGCGCAGCGCCTTGCGAATGCCGCTGACGATCTGCCGGTTGAAGTACCCGTCCGTCCATTGCGGAATGAGAATAGCCGCTTGCCTGCAATCTGCCGATTTCGGCGGCACTGGAGGCTGGTAGCCGAGTTTTTCTGCGGCACGGACAACTTTTTCGCGTATCATCGGATTGACGTTGGGTCGTCCGTGCAGCACACGGTCCACCGTGCCGCGCGACACACCGGACAGCTCTGCGATTTTTTGTATGGTAACTGCCATTGACACATTCTCCTTTTCTACTTCAAAGTATAGGGGAGAGCAGCGCTGACGTCAAGTATAACTACGCACAGTGCACAATCAAAAATGCACTTTCATCTGCTTTTGAGCCTTCATTTTGCCATAAATTTGCGGTGCTTTTTTAGGCAGGCTACCAATGTTTTGGTGGGACGGTTGACCGTGACGGCGGGATTGCGGTACAATGTATGCAATGAAGAAAAAAGTGTGAAAAAACGCGGGAATCCGCGAGTATTAACGAGATTTTAAGTGATTATTCTTGCTGTTAAAAGGAGAGGATCAGCATGCTGAATATTGGTGTTATTGGCTGCGGCGCAATTGGCCGCGATCACATTCGACGCCTGACGGACATTGTTCCGGGCTGTCAGGTTGTTGCCTGTGCAGACTATTTTGAAGAAGCTGCGATTAAGGTTGCAGCGCAGTATGAAGGCATGAAGGCATACAAGACCGGCGAGGAGCTGATCGCAGCACCGGAGGTGCAGGCGGTCGTTATCACCTCGTCCGACCCGAGCCACGCAGGCTATGTGCTCGAGGCTCTCAAGGCCGGCAAGTACGTTTTCTGCGAGAAGCCGCTGGCGCAGAACGCAGAGGACTGCGAGAAGATCATCGCCGCAGAAACCGCGCACGGCAAACGTCTGTTGCAGGTGGGTTTCATGCGCCATTATGACCGCGGCTACGCCGAGATGAAGCGCATCATCGACTCCGGTGAGCTAGGTGCGCCGCTGATGATTCACGCGTGCCACCGCAACGTGTCTCAGCCGGACGGCTTCCAGACCGAGATGGGCGTTTCTAACGTTGCAATCCACGAGCTGGACATATGCCGCTGGCTGCTCGGCGATGAGTATAAGAGCGGTCAGGTGCTCAAGGTGCGCCAGTCCGCGTGCTCTACCAAGGGTTACGACAACCCGCAGATCGTGCTGCTGGAAACCCAGTCCGGTGCGCGTATTGACGTAGAGGTTCAGGTTGCGGACGCTTACGGTTACGACATCCAGTGTCAGGTCGTCTGCGAGAAGGGCACAGTCAACCTGCCTGATCCGTATGCGGTTGTCAAGCGCTCGAATGCAACCCGTTCGTTCCCGATCCTGACCGACTGGAAGGACCGCTTTATTGAAGCCTATGACATTGAGCTGACCCATTGGGTCAAGACCCTCGAGGAGAAGGGTGAGCCGGATGGTCCGTCCGCATGGGACGGCTACGCTGCCTGCGTTGCAGCAGACACGCTCAACCGTTCCCGCGGCACGAATCAGTTCCTGCCGATCGAGATGATGGATAAACCTGCTCTCTACAAATAATCTCTCATATAAAAGAAAAAGGACCGTTGGGCGGTCCTTTTTCTTTTATATTGGGTTATACGGTCAGCTTCTCCGCTTGATATGCAGCGCGGATAAACAGAGCAAGCAGCACAAGGCTGGCAATCTGCGAGAGAAAAATCGGAATAGAAGTTGGCAGCATGCGCAGCAAAATGTTGATAAGGGAAAGATAAAAGCACCAGCGAATACGCTTGGGCGGAAAGTCGTAGCCGCGCTCTGTACAGACATCGTCCAGTCCGGTGTACAGCCAGAACTGCGAGACATAGGCTGCGATCACACCGGCAAGTGCGATCAGGCTGAACAGCAGATAAAACGTGCTGGGTGTATACGGCGGCGTGTCGCTCGGAACGAGCGTCATGGCCAGCAGGCCGACAACGGTTGCCGCCACGCTGAGCACAGTGGCTGTGAACGCACGCTGCAGGCGCTCGGACACGCGGCTGAACCGGTAAAACGGATAAAACTGCACGAGGGTGCAGAATATACCGAGAATGCCGGTAACAGTGAGTGTTGCGCCGTTTGTGTCGTTCAAAGTGACGGAGCCGCTGAATTGTCCAAGCACCAGCGAAACGGCACTGCACAGCCAGAACATGGAAAGCCAGCGGGCAATGGGAATGTTGTTGTTCATAATCTCTACCTCCTTGCCATTATAATAGCAGAGAAGATAGAAATGTGCAAGAAAAAGCAGAGCCTTTCGGCTCTGCTTTTGTGCGATTTTACAATATATTAATACTGTACCTGAACCGGCTTGCCGGAGTGGAACGAATCCGTAATCGCGTAGGTAACGAGGGTTGCCTTGGTGCCGTCGTAAACGGTCAGCTCGGGCTTGCGGTCCTTCTGGATGCAGTCGATAAAGTCCACCATTTCGAGCAGGTACGCCTCTGCGAAACGCTGCGGGAAGTTCTCGATGATCTCCTGACGGGCGCCGTACTGGTCGTATACCATAACGCGGTCCTTCCACGGTACACCGGCAACGCGGATATGCGCCTCGGTGCCGACGATTTCGGTCTCGGTGTGGTAGCCGTGCGGTGCAGTGCGGCCAACGTGCAGGAAAGCGACCGTGCCATTATCAAACTTGAGCATTGCCATGCCGGTCTCGGTGTCACCGTTCTCGGCAAACTCGGGGTGCTTGAAGTTGGTGCCCGCGGCGTAAACCTCGGTAACCTCACCGCCGAGGAACCAGCGCATCAGGTCAATGTCGTGCGAAGCCGCGTCAATGAAGATGCCGCCCGAGGTCTTGGAAAACTTGATGCAGCTCTCGACCAGTGCTTCCGGGTCCAGACCGGTAGCCTTTACCAGATACGGCTTGCCGATGCGGCCTGCGTTGATCTGTGCCTTTGCATCCGCATAGGACGGATCGTAGCGGCGCATAAAGCCAAGGAAGAAGATCTTGTCCGGGTGACGTTCAACAGCAGCCTCAGCGCGCTTGCACTCCTCGAGCGAGCAGCCGAGCGGCTTGTCGGTGAAGACGTGCTTGCCTGCATCGAGCGCGTACTCGATCATCCAGCAGTGCTCCGGAGAGGAGGAGACGATAACGACAGCTTCAATGTCTGCCTCGTCAACCATTTTCTTGTAGTCCGTGGTGGTGTACTCCACCTTGAGGTAGTCCTTCGCCCAGTCCAGCTCCTTCTGCTCGAGCGAGCAGGCAGCGACCAGCTTGCAGCCGGGAATCTTGAACGCGAGATTCTGCGCGTGTACCGAACCGAGACGGCCCAAACCGACGATGCCAACTTTGATTTCCTTCATGTTTGTTCTCCTTTTTATAGAGCGGATTTTCTCTCTACGGCAATCGAACGATTGCCTGTCTCTCTCTCATACTAATTCTATCACTGCGTGGACGCGAACGCAAGGAAAAACGACCAAATCAGAGCGTTTTTTATACGGTGAAAACTGGCATTTCAGCACTCGGCAGGCGCGTGTGATAAAATTCCGATGATCATTTCATAAATTGTTCACAAACAGCACTTGACTTTGCCCGTATGTGGTGGTAAATTAAGTTTAGCACTCGGGGAGATGGAGTGCTAACAACCGAAAGAAAGGAGTCTGCTTCGGTGGAGCTTTCGGAACGTAAAAAGCAAATACTCAAAGCCATTATCGGCGATTACATCCGCACGGCTGAGCCGGTCGGCTCCAAGGCATTGACCGAGGGACACGAGCTGCCGTTCTCGTCCGCCACCATCCGTAATGAGATGAGTGAGCTGGAGGACATGGGCTACCTCGAAAAGCCGCACACCTCTGCGGGACGAATCCCCTCACCGCAGGGCTATCGACTGTATGTGGATGAACTGATGGAGCGTCCGGCCGACAATGCGGAGGACGGAAACGCACTGCAGAACAGCGTGCTTACCAAGGTACGGGAGCTTGACCACCTCATTCAGGAGGCCGGCAAGCTGCTCACCAGTCTGACAAATTACGCGTCGGTTGCTATCACACCGGCGATGACACAGATCGCCATCCGGCAGTTTGAGATCATCGCAGTCGATAAGATGAATTTCGTAATCGTAGTAGTTACGGATTCGGGTACGGTCAAGAATAAAATGGTCCGCACGGTGGCTGAGGTCTCCAAGGATGAGGCCGAGCTGCTCACCTATGTACTCAACCAGACGCTGACCGGACTGCCGCTCTCGAGCATCACCGCCGAGCGATTCGACATTGTGCGCCGCGCCGCGGGATTGACCGCGCTGCTCGCTCCGGTAGCCGAGTACATCGCAGAGCTGATCACCGAGCTGAGCGACCAGAAGGTTTACCTCGACGGTGCCAGCAAGCTGCTTCGTTTTCCGGAGTACCGCGATACGAAAAAGGCGCAGACGCTGCTCGATTACATGGAGGATGACCGCAAGCACCTGCTGCCGGCCACCCGCAAGATCGACGGCATCCAGTTCTTTATCGGACCAGAAAACGGCGAAAACCCGCTGAGTGAAACCTCGGCGATCTACGCAAAATACGATATCGGTAAGATCGGTCAGGGCGCGATCGGCATCGTGGGTCCGACCCGCATGGATTACGCCAAGCTGTCCGCACAGCTCAGCCGCTTCGCAAAAGGGCTGAACAAACTGATCGCCGAGACATTTTTAGATGAAAAAGACGGAAATCACTGATTTCCTGTAAACGGAGGCACAAAACGACATGAGCAAAAAGACAAAGCCGGAGGCGGAAGAGCAGGAGCAGGTAAAGACCGAGGCTCCCGCAGAGGAGACCGCCAAGGCTGAAGCAAAGCCCGCGACGGACTGGGAAGCCAAGTATAACGACCTGAACGACCGTTATCTCCGCATGGCGGCGGAGTACGATAACTTCCGCAAGCGCAGCCAGCGCGAGCGTGAGCAGGCGTACACCGATGCCGTCAGCCGCGCCGTAACCGCACTGCTGCCGACCTACGATAACCTCGAGCGGGCGCTCAAGGCAGAGACCGCCGACACCGAATATAAAAAGGGTGTCGAGCTGACCATGACGCAGCTGACCGAAAGCCTCAAGGGCATTAACGTCACCGTCATCGACGCTGCCGCAGGCACCGCATTCGATCCGAACTTCCACAACGCGGTTATGCACGTTGAGGATGAAAACCTCGGTGAGAATGTCATCGCGGAAACCTTCCAGCAGGGCTTCCAGATTGGCGATAAGGTTATTCGCCATGCGATGGTGAAGGTTGCAAACTGATTACTAACTACTAATTAAAGTAAACAAAATCCTATCATTTAAGGAGTGTATTTATTATGGGTAAGATCATTGGTATTGACCTTGGTACGACGAACTCTTGTGTATCTGTTATGGAGGGCGGCGAAGCCGTAGTCATCCCTAACGCTGAGGGTGCGCGCACCACTCCGTCTGTCGTTGCATTTTCTAAGGACGGCGAGCGTATGATCGGTCAGGTCGCTAAGCGCCAGGCTGTAACCAACGCAGACCGCACCATTATTTCCATCAAGCGCCACATGGGCACCGACTACCGCGTAAACATCGACGGCAAGCCGTACTCCCCGCAGGAGATTTCCGCTATGATCCTGCAGAAGCTGAAGGCTGACGCAGAAGCATACCTCGGCCAGCCGGTAAATCAGGCGGTCATCACCGTTCCGGCTTACTTCTCCGACTCGCAGCGTCAGGCTACCAAGGATGCCGGCAAGATCGCAGGTCTGGAAGTTCTGCGTATCATCAACGAGCCGACCGCTGCTGCGCTGGCTTACGGCGTAGATAAGGAATCCGAGCAGAAGATCATGGTTTACGACCTCGGCGGCGGTACGTTCGATGTATCCGTTCTGGACATCGGCGAGGGCGTTCTGGAGGTTCTGTCCACCGCAGGTGATACCCACCTCGGCGGTGATGACTTCGACCAGCGCATCATCGACTGGATGGTTGACGAGTTCAAGAAGTCCAACGGCATTGACCTGTCGAACGACCGTATGGCTATGCAGCGCCTGAAGGAAGCTGCTGAGAAGGCGAAGATCGAGCTGTCCGGCATGAGCCAGACCTCCATCAACCAGCCGTACATCACGGCTGACGCTACCGGTCCGAAGCACCTCGAGCTGACCCTGACCCGTGCAAAGTTCAACGAGCTGACCGCAGACCTCGTAGAGCGCACCATGGGCCCGGTTCGTCAGGCTATGAGCGACGCTGGTCTGTCCGCTTCCGATCTGTCCAAGGTCCTGCTGGTTGGCGGTTCCACCCGTATTCCGGCTGTACAGGAGGCTGTTAAGGGCATCACCGGCAAGGAAGGCTTCAAGGGCATCAACCCGGACGAGTGCGTAGCAATCGGCGCATCCATCCAGGGCGGCGTTCTCGGCGGCGAGGTCAAGGACGTGCTGCTGCTCGACGTAACTCCGCTGTCCCTCGGTATTGAGACCCTCGGCGGCGTATGCACCAAGCTGATCGACCGCAACACCACCATCCCGACCAAGAAGAGCCAGATCTTCTCCACCGCAGCTGATAATCAGCCGTCCGTTGAGATTCACGTTCTGCAGGGCGAGCGCGAGATGGCTGCAGGTAACAAGACCCTCGGCCGCTTCACCCTCGACGGCATCGCTCCGGCACCGCGCGGCATTCCTCAGATCGAGGTTACCTTCGATATCGACGCAAACGGCATCGTAAACGTATCCGCTAAGGACCTCGGCACCGGCAAGGAGCAGAAGATCACCATCACTGCATCCACCAATCTGTCTCAGGACGAGATCGACAAGGCAATGCACGAGGCTGAGCAGTACGCTGAGCAGGATAAGAAGAACAAGGAAGCAGTTGAGGTTCGCAACAACGCTGAGCAGCTGGTATTCCAGTCCGAGAAGGCGTTGACCGATCTGGGCGACAAGCTGTCCGCAGACGAGAAGAGCGGCGTTCAGGCTGAGATCGAAAAGGTTAAGGAAGCACTCAAGGGCACCGATACTGATATGATCAAGGCTGCAACCGAGGGCCTGTCCAAGAAGTTCTCCGATCTGGCCGGCAAGATCTATCAGCAGCAGGCACCGCAGGGCGACCCGAACATGGGCGGCGCTCAGGGTGCAGGCGCACAGGGCGGCCCGCAGGGCGACTTTGTAGACGCTGACTTCACCGAGGTCAAGGACGACGACAACAAGTAATAACAGATAGGAGTTAGGAAGTAGGAGTTAGGAGTTATGGCTGCCGGTTTTCGGCAGAGTGCAGCGAGATTGCACGGTATCAAAACTCCTGTCTCCTCACTCCTATCTCCTCACTAAGAGAAGGCGCGCTTCGGTGCGCCTATCCCTGTGTATAGGATGATTTTTTATGGCTGATAAAAGAGATTATTATGAAGTGCTCGGCGTACAGAAGGGCGCAAGTGATGATGAGCTGAAAAAGGCATACCGCAAGCTGGCGCGCAAGTACCACCCGGACCTCAACAAAGATAATCCGGAGGCTGCGGATAAGTTCAAGGAAGCAAACGAAGCGTACGAAGTGCTGTCCGACAAGGAGAAGCGCGCCAAGTACGATCAGTTCGGCTTTGCCGGCGTTGACCCGAGCTACGGCGGCGGTGCCGGTGCCGGTGGCTTCGGCGGCGGCTTTGATATGGGCGATCTGGGCGACCTGTTTGGTTCGTTCTTTGGCGGCGGCTTTGGCGGCGGACGGTCGTCCCGCCGTAATGCACCGCAGCGCGGCGAATCCATCCGTCAGACGGTGATCCTGTCCTTCGAGGAAGCCGCATTTGGCTGTGAGAAGGAGATAACGGTCGAGCGCATCGAATCCTGTGACGACTGCGGCGGCACGGGTGCCGCAAAGGGCACCACGGCAGAGACCTGTCCGAACTGCCGCGGCACCGGTGTGGTAACGCAGACCCAGCGCACGCCGCTCGGCATGTTCCAGACGCAGGGCGCCTGCCCGAACTGCCGCGGCACCGGCAAGATCATCAAGAAGCCGTGCCCGAAGTGCGGCGGTCAGGGTCGTGTTCGCAAGACCCGCAAGTTCAAGGTCAACATTCCGGCAGGTATCGACGATGGTCAGTCCATCCAGCAGCGCGGTCAGGGCAATGCAGGCGTGAACGGCGGTCCCGCAGGCGATCTGTTCGTAACGGTTGCCATCCGTCCGCATCCGATCTTTACCCGCAACGGCTCGGATGTACATGTCGATATTCCGATTTCGTTCGCACAGGCCGCACTCGGCGATACGCTGCAGGTGCCGACCATCGACGGCCGCATCGAGTACAAGATTCCGGAAGGCACGCAGACCGGCACGACGTTCCGCATGCGCGGCAAGGGCATTCAGAATGTCAACGGCCGCGGTCGCGGCGACCAGTATGTCCGCGTAAACATCGAGGTGCCGAAGAACCTGTCCGAAAAGCAGAAAAAGCTACTGCGTGAGTTCGAGGAAACGTCCACGGACGAGAATCAGGTAAAGCGCAAGAGCTTCTGGGATAAGGTAAAGGACGCACTCAAGGATAAATAATTAAAGGAGCATTGCTTTTTGAACAAATTCGGTAAACTGGAGCTTGTGCGCTGACCGGGAGGTCGGCTGTACAGGAATCCGTAAACCACCTCCCCAAAGGACGAAAAATATCGACTTTTCAGGAGGAATTCCCATGAATCGGGAGAATAAACGCAAGCAATAGCAAAAGGGTTATTACAAAACGCATGCCTGCGACGACAGCTTCACCTGCAGGGTGTGCGGCCGTCCGGTCGTACCCGCAGGTGCGGTGTACTGCACTCTAACCGCGCAGCGGCGGACGATAACCCGATGAAGCTGATGTCCATCGCCATGAAGCCGGTGGCGTTCCCGCCGTTCCCGCTGGAGCGGATTGAGGAGCTGACCGCGCTCATGGGCGGAGAAGGCTCGGTAGAATAAAGAAAACCACCCGGGATTTTCTCGGGTGGTTTTCTTTTGCGGGATAAAAATTGAAAATGGAGGATGGAGATGGAGCAGCAAAATTTACAAAACCGTGCTGGATTTCTCTAACGGATTCTGCTATATTAAAAAACAGGAGGTACGGTATGAGAAAGAAAACAATGTGGGCTGCTGTCGGCATCGCAGTATTGCTGATTTGCTGTGTGGTATATTTTCGTCCGATGTCGCTATCCGATTGCATAGGCGCAGATGATCGAATTGTGCTATCCATCAGCACGTTAAGCGTTCCCAACGGAGAAGCAGGCATCGACACGGCAGATTATAACGATATCACGACGGAACAGCAGAAAAGTATAACGTCTTTGCTGGAAAATTGCACATATACACGTTCTCTGCGCACATTGCTGCCGCAGACATCGCTGTCCGATATCGGCGGAAAAACAGCGGCGCTCTACGTCTATCATGATGATTCACTGCTGCATTCTATCCAAATCACAGAAAACGGACAGCTTCTGTTGGACAATCGAAGCTACAAAATAAAGAATGCCGAACAGCTGCTTGACCAGCTGACCGGCATTTTTTGTACGATTTTAGATCTGCGGCAGCAGGTTTGCCAGCTCGAGAGCGGCAATCGCTGCATCGGCGCCCTTGTTGCCGGCCTTGGTGCCTGCGCGCTCGATGGCCTGCTCGATGTTCTCGGTGGTAACCACGCCGAAGGTCACCGGCACACCGGTCTGCAGGTTGACCTGTGCAATGCCCTTGGCAGCCTCGTTGCACACGAGGTCGTAGTGGCTGGTCGAGCCGCGGATAACCGCGCCGAGGCAGATAACTGCATCATACTTGCCGCTCTGCGCCAGCTTCTGCGCCGCCAGCGGAATCTCAAATGCACCCGGAACCCATACGAGCGTGATGTCATCCGTGTCCACACCGTGACGAACCAGCGTGTCCTCCGCGCCGGAGATCAGCTTGGAAACGATAAATTCGTTGAAACGTGCACCAACGATTGCAAACTTGCCCTTGGTTGCTACTAACTTGCCTTCGAGTACCTTCATCTTAAAATCTTCCTTTCAATATGGTGAACAGATATATTGCAGGGCGAGGTGAGGTCATCCCGCCCTGCGGGATAGATTGATTACAATGTTTCACTAAAGAGGTGACCCATCTTAATTTTCTTGGTTCTGAGGTAGAACGCGTCGTCCTTCTGCGGTGCAATCTCGATCGGCACGCGCTCGGTGATCTCTACACCAAAACCGTCCAGACCGTAAATCTTCTCCGGATTATTGGTCAGCAGGCGCAGCTCCTTTGCGCCGAGGTCCTGCAGAATCTGAGCGCCGATCCAGTATTCACGCAGGTCGGGCGCAAAGCCGAGCTTTACGTTTGCCTCGACTGTATCGAAGCCCTTTTCCTGCAGTTCATACGCCTTCAGCTTGTTGATCAGACCGATTCCGCGGCCTTCCTGGCGCATATAGAGCAGCACGCCGCGTCCTTCCTTGTCAATCTGCTGCATGGCTGCCGCAAGCTGCTGACCGCAGTCGCACCGGCGGGAACCGAACACATCGCCGGTCAGACACTCGGAGTGCACGCGGCAGAGCAGGTTCTTGCCATCGCCGATTTCGCCCTTGACGAGCGCAACGTGGTGCTCGCCGGTCAGGTCGTTGACGTAGCCGTAGATGCGGAACTCACCGAAACGGGTGGGCATTTTCGCACAGGCTTCACGGACAACGTGCTTATCATGACGGCGGCAGTAGTCCTGCAGGTCCTTGATGGTGATGATCTTGAGACCCCATTCCTTGGCCTTCTCCATCAGCTCGGGCGTGCGCATCATCGTGCCGTCATCGCGCATGATCTCACAGCACAGACCGCACTGCTCGAGTCCGGCCAGACGGCACAGATCGACAGTCGCCTCGGTGTGGCCGTTGCGGGTCAGCACACCGCCGCGGCGTGCAACAAGCGGGAAAACGTGTCCCGGACGGCGGAGTTCCTCCGGCTTGGTGTGGATATCCGCGCATTTGCGGCAGGTAAAGCCGCGTTCCTCAGCGGAAATGCCGGTCGTGGTGTCCACATGGTCGATGGAGACCGTGAACGCGGTGTGGTGGTTGTCGGTGTTGACCTTTACCATCTGCTCCAGACCGAGACGGAGTGCAACCTGCTCACTCATCGGTGTGCAGATCAGGCCCTTGGCGTGAGTTGCCATGAAGTTGACGTTCTCGGTCGTGGCAAACTGTGCCGCGCAGATGAGGTCGCCCTCGTTTTCGCGGTCCGGGTCATCAATGGTGAGGATGAGGTGTCCGGCGCGAAGTTCTTCGAGCGCTTCTTCAACTGTATTGAACTGATATTCCATAAAAGAAAACCTCCGTTAAAATCCGTGTTGTGCAAGAAAATCCATTGTAATACCGCTGGATTTGTGCGGCGTGAGCATTTTTTCAACGTATTTGCCGATCACATCGCATTCGAGGTTGACCGGCTCGCCCGGCTTTTTGCCGAGCAGAATAGTCTGTGCCCCGGTGTGCGGGATGATGGAGACCGAAAAGTCGGTGTCCGTCACAGCCGCCACGGTAAGGCTGACGCCATCAATGGCGATCGAGCCTTTTTCGACGATGTACCGGAGCAGGGGAGCCGGTGTTTTGATCGTCACCCACACGGCGTTGTCCTCGCGCCGCTGCGAGAGAACCGAGCCGGTGCCGTCGATATGGCCGGATACGATATGACCGCCGAACCGTCCGTCGGCAGGCATCGCGCGCTCCAGATTGACCGGCGAGCCGCTCTGCAGACTGCCGAGCGCGGAACGCCGCAGGCTTTCCGCCATCACGTCGGCGCTGAAGCTGTCGTCCGTCAGCGCGACCACGGTCAGACACACGCCGTTCGTGGCAATGCTGTCGCCGATTTTTGTATTTTCGAGCACGGTATCTGCCGCAATCGTCAGCCGAGCGCCCTTTGCACCGAGCTCGATGCGCCGCACCGTACCGATTTCTTCGATAAGTCCAGTAAACATTACAATCTCCCTTCAATCAGGAAATCTTCGTCCATCGGCGTGCAAGTCACGTCCTTCAGCGGAAGCGCCTGCACCATCTTGTCAAACCCCAGACCTCCGACCGGACTTTTCGCGCCTGCACCGCCGATGATTTTCGGGGCGATGTACGCCTGCACGCGGTGCACCACACCGGCCTCCAGCGCGGAGAACGCAAGTGCCGAGCCGCCTTCAAGCAATATGCCGTCGATGCCGAGTGCACCGAGCTGGCGCATCAGGTCGGCAAGGTCTACGCGCTCGTCTTTCGTTTTGCATTCGAGAATGTGTACACCGTGCTGTTCCAGTTCAGCGGTGCGCTCATTTCGACCGACGACCGCGATATAGGTCGGGATTTTGTTCGCCGTCTGTACGATTTTGCTGTCGATCGGCGTGCGTGCGCGGCTGTCGCAGATTATGCGGATCGGATCGCGCCCGCCGTCAATGCGGCAGGTGAGCAGCGGATCGTCCTCAAGCACGGTGCCGATGCCGACCATGATGGCGGGCAGCCGGTTGCGCGTTTCGTGTACATGACGGCGGGCGGTCTCGCCGGTAACCCAGCGGCTGTCGCCGGTGTGCGCGGCAATTTTGCCGTCCAGCGTCATCGCGTACTTGAGCGTCACAAACGGCGTCTTGTGCGTGATGTAGTGAAAGAAAACTTCATTCACGCGGCGGCATTCGTCCTCGCACACGCCGGTCTCGACTTCAATGCCTGCGTCGCGCAGGATCTGTGCGCCTTTGCCGGCTACCAGCGGGTTCGGGTCGAGGCAGCCGACGAACACGCGGCCGATCTTGTGCTCGATGACTGCGTCTGTGCACGGCGGCGTGCGTCCCCAGTGGCAGCACGGCTCAAGCGTGACGTACAGGTCTGCGCCTGTGCAGTCCTCGGTGCAGTGCGCGAACGCGTTGCGCTCGGCATGCAGGCCGCCGATGTGCTCGTGCCAGCCTTCACCGATGATTTTTCCGTCCTTGACGATGACACAGCCGACCATCGGATTCGGATTGACGTGACCGGCTCCGCGCTGGGCCAGCGCCAACGCCTGACGCATATATTCCTGTTTTTGCTCCTGCATAGAATCACCTGATATAATAATTCTGTAGAAAATTTCACGATAGTTTGGCGACAGCCAAAAAAACGTCCCAAAGACAGAATCTTCGGGACGCTGAAAAAAGCATTGTGAAAATAAAAAGTCTGAAACACCGAATCGGCATTTCAGAACAGTAAACAAGCGGAAGGTCTTTCCGCATATTCTTCTTTCATCCAGACTATACTGTCGGCCTCGGAATTTCACCGAATCATGCTTCCGCCGAATGGCATCCGCTCGCGGGCTGTACCGCCGGTAGGGAATTGCACCCTGCCCTGAAGAATCAAATATTTGGTTTTGCGGGGCAGAGCCTTTATTGTTCCGCCTGAGGAAAGTATAGTCCCAAGCGGAGAAAAATGCAAGAGTTTTTTGAAAAAAATAATTTTACAGAATATGTGAATGCAAACAAAGCACCGCAAAAGTTCGAAAAAGACTGGAAAATACGCAGATAACGCACAAAAAATATAAAATGACCATACGGTTGTTATTGGTAATTTTCCGTTTTCCATTACCAATTTTCAATTTGCTCCGGTTGTGCTATAATCAAATAGCTATGAAACGAAAGGAGAGTGTGCCATGCGGATCTGGACCGGACGAGCGGGAAGCGGCAAGACAACGGTCATCCTGCGGGAGATCGCGGCGCTGAGTGAAAAGGGAGAGGGACGGCAGATTCTGCTCGTGCCCGAGCTGAACTCGCACCTGATGGAGCGGCGGCTTGCCGCAGCCACGCACAACCACGGCGCACGCACGGCCGAGGTGCTGACGTTCTCACGATTGGCTGACCGTGTGTTCTCTGAGGTCGGCGGACTGGCACAGCAGATGCTGACGCCGGCAGGTCAGCTTTTGACCTTGCAGGAGGCGGCACGCCGTGTGCAGGGCGGGCTGAGTGCATGGAAGGGTCTGGCAGACAAGTCGGAGCTGCTGCAGGAGGCGCTGCGGCTGATCGACGAGTGCAAAACCTGTGCGGTCGCGCCGGAGACGCTGTTTGCGGCTGCCGAGGAGAGTGAGGATGCGGTACTTGCAGAAAAATTGTCCGATCTTGCACAGATTTTAACAGCCTACGAGCGTCTGTGCGAGGAGTCCCTGCCCGATCCGAGAGACCGCCTGACACACCTGCGCGACCGTCTGGCAGAAAGTCACACGCTGGACGGCGCAGCGGTCTATCTGGATGGATTTCTCGGCTTTACCGTGCAGGAAAGTGCAGTGGTTGATGCCATGCTGGCAGCGGGTGTGCCGCTCTCTGCGGCGGTAACCTGTGATACGGATTACCCGGAGATTTTCCTTACCGGCTGTAAAACAGTGCAGAAATTAACCCGAATGGCAAAGCAGCATAACCAGACGGTCGAGCGCATCGAATTGGGCGAAAGCAAGGTGGCCCGACCGGCGGGACTGGCTGCGCTCGAGCGCGAAAGCCTGCTGCCGGTGCGTACCCCACAGGAGAGTGCGGACGGCGTCCGGCTGTACGAGGCGGCTTCGCCGTTTGACGAGTGCGAGCACGCGGCGGCTTACATTCGGCGCAAGGTGCGGGACGAAGGCGCGCGCTGCCGCGATTTTGTGGTTGCGGCACGTGATATCGAGCCGTACAGCGCGTTCCTTGCAATGGCGATGGCGCGGTACGACATTCCGGTGTTCCTCGCGGAAAAGCCGGATCTGCTGTCTCGTCCGCCGATGGCGCTGGTTACGAATGCACTGGAAGCGGTGCGAAATCACTTCCGATATGAAGATCTGTTCTCCTGTCTCAAGACCGGACTTGCGGGCTTGGATTGGGATGAAATTGACAAATTAGAGAATTATGTGCTCACCTGGAACATCCGCGGCGGAGCATGGGAACGCGAGTGGACCGAGCATCCGGACGGCTATGGTCTGTCCATCGACGAGAACGCGAAGGCACAGCTTGCCGAGCTGAACATACTCCGCAAACGAGCAATCGCGCCGTTCTCCGCACTGCGCGGGGCACTTGCAGGTGAGCAGCCTGCAGGCGACTGCGTGCGTGCGCTCTATGCATTTCTTCTCGCGGTGGATGCGCCGCAGCGCATGACTGACCGCGCCGCCGGACACGAGCAGGCGGGCCGTCTGCAGCTGGCCGACGAATACCGCCAGCTGTGGGAAATCCTGGTCTCTGCGATGGAGCAGTTCGCGTGGGTGTGCGGGGATATGCCGCTGACGCTCGACCGTTTCGCGCAGCTGTTCCGGCTGGTGCTCGGCGAGTACGATGTGGGTACGATTCCGGTTTCGCTCGACCGCGTGACCTGCGGCAACATCGAGCGTGCGTGTACGGAAAATGCGAAATATGTTATCCTGCTGGGCGTTAACGACGGCCTGATACCGAAAACCCCGTCCTCGACTTCGCTGCTGAGTGACATGGACCGCGACAAAATGGATGCGCTCGGCGTGGAACTCAAAGCCTACGGCGAGGAACGCCTGCTGATGGAGCAGGAAACGCTCTATCGGGCACTCGCGTGCCCGACAGACGAGCTGCTGCTGACGTATCACACCATCGACGCAGGCGGCGGTGAAACGCGGCCGTCCTACTTCGTGAACACAGTGCGGGAGCTGCTGCCGGATGTGCCGTTTTCCACCCACCGGACGGAGACCGTGCGTGACCGCCTGCAGGCGGAACGACCGGCGGTCGAACTCGCGTGCGCGTATCTTTCGGGCGACCGGACAGCCGCCGTGCGGGCTGCCTATGACTACTATAAGGATGATGAGCGCGTCAAAAACGCGCAGGCGCAGCGGCGCGGAAGAGGACCGCTGAGCAGTCCGCACACGATTGACGGCTTGTACGGAAAAAGTCTTAATCTGACCGCTTCGCGCGTGGATACGTTCTATTCCTGCCGGTTTGCATTCTTTATGCAGTATGGTTTGAAGGCCAAGCCGCGCCGCGTGGCGAAGTTTGATGCGCTCTCGACCGGCACGTTCATCCACTATGTGCTCGAGCATGCGCTGGATGCTCTTGGAAAGTGCGAGGGCGGCGCCGCCCATGCCGATCAGCCGACCGTGCGCAAAGCCTGTCGTGAAGTGGTACGGCAGTATGTCGCGGAGGAACTGGGCGGCCTGGAGAACAAAACCGCGCGTTTCCAGTACCTGTTCCGCCGACTGGTGCGCGCCGTGGAGCAGATCCTCGACAACGTGATCGAAGAACTGCGCGTATCCGACTTTGCGCCGATCGACTATGAGCTGGACTTCTCGCGCAGCGGCGACCTGCCGCCCGTGCAGTGTGAGGACGGCGATGTGTCGGTTTCACTCTCCGGCAAGGTGGACCGCGTGGACGGCTACATCAAAAACGGTCGTCTCTATCTGCGCGTTATGGACTATAAAAGCGGAAAAAAGTCATTTTCGCTGTCCGACATTTGGTATGGACTCAACATGCAGCTTATCATCTATCTGTACGCGCTGCAGCAGGAGGGTCTGGACCGCTATCGTGCCCGCCTGACCGCCGAGCTGAACGAAATCGTACCGGCGGGCGTGCTGTACGTTCCGGTGCGCGATGAGCTGCCGGATGCGGCGCGCGACACGGACGAGGACGGACTGCGCATTCTGCGCGACAAGGCGCTGCGGCGTTCGGGTCTGCTGAGCGACGATATGTCGCTGCTCGAGGCGATGGAGCACGGTCTGGAGGGTGACGGACGGTTTATTCCGGTCTCTATCAAGACCGGGAAGGGCGAGGATGAGCCGACGCTTGCCGCCAAGTCCGCGGTAGCTGATTTGGCGAAATTCGGCAGACTGGCACGCTACACGCAGAAAAAGCTGCTCGAAATGGGACAGGCTCTGCGAAACGGCAGCATTGAAGCCGATCCGCGCAAGACCGACCGCAGCTACTGCGAATGGTGCGATTTCCGGGCAGCCTGCCGGTTCGACGAGACCGCCGGAGATAAGGTACGCTGGCTGAAAAACATCAAGGACAAGGAATTCTGGGAGCAGTTAGGAGGGAACGACAATGCCGAAGTGGACACCTGATCAGCAGACCGCGATCGACGATCGCGGCGGCGCATTGCTGGTTTCGGCGGCAGCCGGCTCGGGCAAGACCGCCGTACTGACCGAGCGCGTACTCCGTCGGCTGACGGACGAGAAGGATCCGGTCGATATCGACCGCCTGCTGTTGGTTACGTTTACCAACGCGGCGGCAGCCGAAATGCGTGAGCGAATCGGTGCGGCACTCGGTGCGGCTGTAGCCGCAAACCCGCGGGATACCCGTCTGCGGCGGCAGCTGTTCCTCGTGCACCGCGCGAAAATCACGACCGTGCACGCGCTGTGTCTGTCGCTCGCGCGCGAGCAGGCGGCGGTGCTCGGTATTGCACCCGACTTTCGCCTGATGGACGAAAACGAGGGCAAGCTGCTGCGCGCCGAGGTGCTCGAAGAAGTGCTCGACACGGCCTACGAGCAGGCAGACGAGAAGTTTTTTGCGCTCTGTGATCTGCTGACGGCGGGGCGCGACGACCAAAAGCTGGGCGAGGTCATTCTCGGCACCTACGAGAAGATTCAGGCGCATCCTGATCCGCGGGCGTTCCTCGAGGATGTGCGCGCGGGATTGTACACGCGCGGCATGGACACGCCGCACGGCCGTGTTCTGCGCGAGCAGGCGAAGTCGGCGGCACAGCACGGTGCGGCATTTCTGCACATGGCTGTGGATGAATTGACCGGCATTGATGAGCTGGCGGACAACTATCTGCCCGCGCTGACGAGCGACTTAAATCAGGCCGAGCGTCTGCTGGACGCACTGTTTGGCGGCAGCTGGGATGACTGCGTGAAGGCTGCCCGGTCGATTTCGTTTGACCGACTGAAGGCCGCGAGGAAATTTGAGGACAAGGCGTTCCTCGAGCAGATCAAGGCCATGCGCGAGGAGTGGAAGGGCGTTGCCAATAATATTCGGGAGAAATGGCTGACCGTCACCGCAGAAGAAGCGGAGTACGACCGCGGCCTGACAGCCCCCGCGCTGTTCGCGCTCATTGACATGGTAAACGCCTTTGACGATGCCTTTACGGCAGCGAAACGTGCGAGAAATGCTGCGGATTTCAACGATTTGGAGCACTTTGCCGTGCGTCTGCTGTATACAGACGGCAAGCCGTCCGCACTGGCGAAAACCATGTCCGAGCAGTTCACCGAAATTGCGGTGGACGAGTATCAGGACACCAACGCCGTGCAGGATGCCATCTTCCGTGCACTCTCCAGAAACGAGACCAACCTGTTCATGGTCGGTGACGTCAAGCAGAGCATTTACGGCTTTCGACTGGCTGACCCGTCCATTTTCCTTGAGAAATACCGCAGCTTCGGTGAGGTGGCAGACGCCGCTGACGGGCAGCCGCGCCGTGTCGTGCTCGGGCAGAATTTCCGTTCACGAGCGGCCGTGCTGGACGCGTGCAACTATCTGTTTGCCGCCGTCATGGGCGAGACCGTGGGCGATCTCGTGTACACGGACAAGGAGGCGCTGCACCTCGGCGCGGACTACTATCCGGAGGCCGGAAACGAGCGGTACAAGACCGAAGTCCTGCTCGCGGACGCGGACGGACTCGGCGAGGACGATGATGCGCCGGATAAGACCGAACTCGAAGCGCGGCTTGCCGCGAAGCGAATTCGTGCGCTGCTCGACGAAGGCTTTCCGGTGACGGATAAGCAGACCGGAAAGCTGCGTCCGGTCACGCCGGGCGACATCGTAATCCTGCTGCGCTCGCCCAGAAACAAGGCGCCGACCTACATTGCGGAGCTGGAGCACATCGGCGTAACAGCCAGCGCCGAACAGCGCGGCGGCCTGCTGGAGACTGCCGAGGTCGGCACGATGGTGTCGCTGCTCAGCGTCATTGACAACCCGCGGCAGGACGTTGACCTTATCGGCGTGATGCGTTCGCCGCTGTTCGGATTCACCGAGCAGGAACTGGCGGATATTCGCCTTGTGGACCGCAAGATCAGCTATTATGACGCGCTGCTGCAGTCGAGAACGGATTTCCCGAAGGTGGAAACCTTTCTGCAGCGGCTGGACTTTCTGCGCACTTTTGCGTGCGATCAGCCGGTGTACCGCCTGCTGTGGGAGATTTACGATCAGACCGGCGCGCTCGGTCTGTACGGCGCTCTGCCGAACGGCGCACAGCGCCAGAGCAATCTGCTGACGTTCTTCGAGCGGGCGCGCTCGTTTGAGGGACAGGGCTTCCGCGGCCTGTTTGACTTTGTGCGCCTGCTGCGCGGCATGCTCGAACAGGGCGAGGATTTCCAGACGGTCGGCGCCGAGGCAATCGGCGGTGCGGTCCGCATTCTGTCCATCCACAAGTCCAAGGGACTGGAATTTCCGGTCGTTATCGTGGCGGACTGCGCCAAGCAGTTCAACGACAGTGACCTCAAGGAGCCGGTGCTCGTGCACCAGAATCTCGGCTTCGGCAGTAAGTGCCGCGACCGTGACCGCGGTGTGCAGTACGACACAGCCGAGCGCATTGCAGTCTCGGTGCAGATGCGCCGCGAGATGATATCCGAAGAGCTGCGCGTATTATATGTAGCGATGACGCGTGCAAAGGAAAAATTGATTCTGACGGCAGCCACCGGCAGCCTGCGGAATTCGCTGAAAAAATGGTCGCTGCTGGCATCGCTCGACGAGCTGCCGCAGTACGCCATGGGTGCGGCACGCACGCCGCTTGCGTGGATTCTGACACCGCTGCTGCGGCATCCGTGCGCGCGTGCGTTCCGCGAGGAGTATGCGCCGGAGGTGCCCGAGCACGGCACGGACAATGATGCGTTTATGCTCAAGGTGTATTATCCGAGCGACCTGCAGCCGCAGGAAACTGAAATCCTGCGTTTCGAGGACAGGGAGACCGACAACTGCACTGTGCAGCCGCACTTCGACTACCCGCATGCTTACCTTGCGGATCTGCCGAGTAAGCTGACCGCCACCGGTGTCGGCCGCGGCTACCGCGCAGACGAGGCCGCCGAAGAGACACCGCCTCCGCGGAAGGAGGTGCAGCTGCGCGCGCCGCTGTTCGAGCAGGGAGAAAAGAAGCTGACGCCTGCCGAGATCGGCACAGCACACCACCTGTTCATGCAGTTCTGCGACTTTGACGCCGCCTATGCGTCAAACGGCGTGGAAAACGAGCTGAATCGTCTGGCGGAAAAGAAGATTTTGTCCACAGAACAGGCACATGCTGTGGATAAACACAAGATCGAACGGTTTTTCGCCTCCGACCTGTACAAAACCTTTATGGCGGAAAATAAGGTGCGGCGTGAGTTCAAGTTCTCCGTGCTTGTTCCGGCGCAAGCGTATTTTCCGGTTGCGGCGGATGCACCCGAGGAAAACGTGCTCCTGCAGGGCGTTATCGACTGCCTGATCGAAACCGGGGACGGCTTTGTTATCCTTGACTTCAAGACCGACCGCATCAAGAAGGGCGGTGCGGTCGAGAGAGCCGAGCAGTACCGTCCGCAGCTGGCCGCCTACGCGCGTGCCGTGCATGAGATTTACGGCAGACCGGTCCGCGCATGTGTGCTGTACTTTTTCCACACCGGCGATACCGAATGGGTGTCGCTCGACGAGACCTGACGGCATTCGACCGCACAGCAGTTAAGAGCGTGTTAAGATTCATTTGCACGCATTGACATTGCGGCCGCACGATGGTAAATTGAGTACAACAAAAGCAAAGGGGCACCGGAAAAATACCGGACGGCTCCGCAGAACCTCAATACGCCACCATCATTCATTCCTCATTTCCAAATGAAAAATCCGCAGACGGGAACGTCTGCGGATTTTTCTATCTGTCAGAGGCTGATTTCGCGACAGCCGTTTGCACGGATTGCATAACACGCATGCGGCAAAAATCGTGAAAAACCGTCATATGCCCGCTTTACTTTACAGGGCAAAAAGGATATAATAAACTTAACTATCAAAAACGACCTATTTGGAGAAAAGGAGAACGACGAAATGGCGTATTATTTCAGTGAACCTTCGCATACCTTTAACGAATATCTGCTGGTACCGGGGTATTCCTCTGCGGAGTGCATGCCGGCGAACGTAAGCCTGCGCACACCAATCGTTAAGTACAAAAAGGGCGAGGAATCCGCGCTGTATGCCAACATTCCGATGGTTTCCGCAATCATGCAGGCGGTATCGGATGATCGTATGGCGATCGCACTGGCGCAGGAGGGCGGTATCTCCTTTATCTTCGGTTCGCAGTCGATCGAGAGTGAGGCTGCCATGGTTTCCCGCGTAAAGAGCTACAAGGCAGGCTTCATCGTATCCGACTCCAACGTAAAGCCGGACACCACCCTTGAGGAAGTCCTCAAGCTGAAGGAGCGTACCGGTCACTCCACCATGGCTGTTACCGATGACGGCACCGCGAACGGCAAGCTGCTCGGTATTGTCACCAGCCGCGACTACCGTGTTTCCCGCATGGAGCGCAGCGTTAAAGTCGAGGAGTTCATGACGCCGTTTGACAAGCTGATCACCGCTCCGGCAGACACCAGCCTCAAGATCGCAAACGACATTATCTGGGACAACAAGCTGAACTCTCTGCCGCTGGTAGACGACAAGCAGCATCTGGTTTATATGGTATTCCGTAAGGACTACGACAGCCACAAGGCAAACTCTCTTGAGCTGCTCGATGAGCACAAGCGTTATGTAGTCGGCGCAGGCATCAACACCCGTGACTACGCAGAGCGTGTTCCGGCACTGGTTGAGGCCGGCGCAGATGTTCTCTGCATCGACTCCTCCGAGGGTTTCTCCGAGTGGCAGAGCCGCACTCTGTCCTGGGTACGCGCAAAGTACGGCGACAGTGTAAAGGTCGGCGCGGGCAACGTTGTTGACCGCGAGGGTTTCCGCTTCCTTGCTGAGGCCGGCGCGGACTTCATCAAGGTCGGCATCGGCGGCGGCTCCATCTGCATCACTCGTGAGCAGAAGGGCATCGGCCGCGGTCAGGCTACCGCTCTGATCGAGGTTGCAGCCGCTCGTGACGAGTATTTCGAGGAGACCGGCATCTACATTCCGATCTGCTCGGACGGCGGTATCGTTCACGATTATCACTGCACGCTGGCGCTGGCTATGGGCGCCGACTTCCTCATGCTCGGCCGTTACTTCTCTCGTTTTGACGAGTCCCCGACGAACAAGGTCAACATCAACGGCAGCTACATGAAGGAGTACTGGGGCGAGGGTTCTGCCCGTGCCCGCAACTGGCAGCGCTACGACATGGGCGGCGACAAGAAGCTGTCCTTCGAGGAAGGCGTTGACTCCTACGTTCCGTACGCAGGCTCGCTGAAGGACAACCTCGGCCTGACCCTGAGCAAGGTACGTTCCACCATGTGCAACTGCGGCTCTCTGTCCATTCCGGAGTTCCAGAAGAAGGCAAAGATCACGCTGGTATCCGCAACCTCGATCGTCGAGGGCGGCGCACACGATGTTGTGCTCAAGGAAACCACATCTACGAGCAAATAAGCATAGTTTACTAACAAATTGCCCCACAGGTTATCTCTGCGGGGCAATTCTTATCGGAAATGAGATTGCATGAAGGGGAGGGGCGCTATGCCTCAGAATAATAAGCCGGGACGCCGTCTGCTGCGGCGGCTGTACGGTTCGTGGTACCGCGTGCGGCGCAATATCAGCGCGTTTGCGCGGTGGTGCCTGTTTGCAGTCATTATCGGCGTGGTGGTGGGCGCAGTCGGCGCGGCGTTTGAGCACGCACTCGAATGGGCGACCGAAACCCGTCAGGAATATAGCTGGACGCTGTATTTTCTGCCGCTGGTCGGTCTGTTTATTGCGTTCTGGTACAGTAAAATGGATATGCCGCTTGAACGCGGCACCAACTTCATCCTGACCTCGGTGCGGCAGGATCATCCGGTGCGGCTGCGGCTTGCTCCGAGCATCTTTATCACATCGGTGCTGACCCACCTGTGCGGCGGCTCTGCCGGACGAGAAGGTGCGGCGCTGCAGCTCGGCGGTGCGATTTCGGGCAATATCGGACATCTGATGCACCTGGATGATAAGGATTCCCGCACGATCACCATGTGCGGCATGGCAGCGTGCTTTTCGGCGCTGTTCGGCACACCGCTTGCGGCGAGCGTGTTCGCAATGGAGGTTATCAGCGTGGGCGTGATGTACTACGCGGCGCTGTTTCCGTCCATCCTCGCGAGCGTGATCGCGCATCAGGTAGCGCTGCAGCTTGGCGGCGGCACGACCGCGTTTACGCTCTCCGGTGTGCCGGAAAATACGGATGTGCTGCTCATTGTAAAGCTGGTGGCGTTCGGCGTGGTCTGCGCCGGACTGAGTGCGCTCGTGTGCATCATCTTCCATAAAATCGGTCATCTGTTCAAGCATTTTCTGCCGAACCAGTACGCCTGCATTGCGGTTGGCGGCGCGGTCGTGGTGCTCATCAGCCTGCTGCTCGGCACGCGCGACTACAACGGTGCAGGCATGCAGGTCATTGAACGCGCGATTGCCGGTCACGCGGCATACGAGGCGTTTTTCCTCAAGCTGGTGCTGACGGCCATCACCATCGGCGTCGGCTATAAAGGCGGTGAGATCGTGCCTGTGCTGTTCATCGGTGCGACCTTCGGCGCCGCCTACGGCGGATTTTTCGGTCTGGCGCCGTCCTTTGCGGCCGGTCTCGGCATGACGGCTGTGTTCTGCGGCGTGACAAATTCGCCGCTTACATCTATCCTGCTGGCGTATGAGCTGTTCGGAGGTCAGAGCCTTGCGCTGTTTGCGCTGGTCATCGCCATCGCGTACATGCTCTCCGGCTACTATGGCCTGTACAGTGAGCAGAAAATCATCTATTCCAAGCTCCAGCCGAGATATATCGACCGAAAAACCAAATAACCAACCATCCGTAGGGCGCGACGACTCGGCGCGCCGTGTAAATCATGTGCAGTTGCTGAAAAGGCGGCGTGCCGAGGCCGTCACGCCCTACGATATACGTTCTCGAAAGGAACAAAGTCAATGCAGAATTTCAAAGGTGCAATTTTCGACATGGACGGCACGCTTTTGGACTCCATGCCAGTCTGGAAGCGACTGACACAGCGCTACCTTGCGCAGTTCGACGTTCACATCACAGACGCGGACTACGCGGTATGCGAGGGCTTTTCCCAGCCGCAGGTCGCGGAGTATTTTCTGAAACGCTATCCGAACCTGCCGCTGACCCGGCAGCAGATGCTCGACGGCATGGACGAGATGATCACCTCGCGCTATGAGACGATTGCCCGGCCGAAGGACGGCGTGATCGACTTCCTCGAAAGCCTGCGCGCACGCGGCATCAAAATGGCCATCGCTACGCTGACGGCACGCCGCCACGCGGAGAAGGCGCTCATCGACCGCGACATGATGAAATATTTCGAGTTCATGCTCACCATCGAGGACGTAGGCGTGCCCAAGTACGAGCCGGACATTTATCTCGAAGCCGCCCGCCGTCTCGGTCTGACAGCAGGCGAGTGCATGGTGTTCGAGGATGCACCGTATGCGGGCGTAACGGCGAAAAAAGCCGGTTTTGCGCTCTGCGGCATGGCAGAACCCGCCTACGCGGAAGGCGAAGACACGCTTCGGCAGGTCAGCGATGTGTTCGTCGAGCATTCCTTTGCCGAACTTGCCGGAAAACTGTAAAAAACACTTGCAATATAACGCATCATATCCTATTATATATAGGAAAGAGAGTATGGAGCTGCGTTAGAAATCCTAACGCGGCTTCCTTTTACGTTGGGAGGCTGAAATTTTTGGAACAACAGAATAAAATGGGAACCGCCAAAATGGGCCCGCTGATCTTCTCGATGGCACTGCCGGCGATGATCTCCATGATCATCAACGCGCTGTACAATATCGTGGACAGTATCTTCGTGGCCAAGTATTCGCAGGATGCGCTGGCGGCGGTTTCGCTCGTATATCCGCTGCAGATGCTGGTCGTGGCGATCGGTGTCGGCACCGGTGTCGGCGTAAACTCACTGATCGCACGCCGTCTGGGCGAAAAGCGCCAGAAGCACGCGGACTCGGCGGCAGAGCACGGCGTAGCGCTGGCGGTTGTTGGCGGCATCGCATTCTTCATCCTTGGCTGGGGATTTTCGGGTGTATTCGTCGGCGCATTCGGTGCGAGCGAGGCGGTTTCGGCTTACGCTATCCAGTATTCGCACCTTGCGGTCGGCATGAGTATTTTTGTTATGATCTCGATGATGTGCGAGAAGATCCAGCAGTCCGGCGGCAACATGATCATCCCGATGTGTCAGGGCCTGACCGGCGCCATCATCAACATCATCCTTGACCCGCTGATGATCTTCGGTATCGGTCCGTTCCCGGAGATGGGTATTCGCGGCGCGGCGCTCGCGACCGTTATCGGCCAGATCTTCGGCATGGCGCTTGGTCTGTGGGGCGTGTTCCGTCGTCAGAAGGTGCTGAATGTCAACATGCGCGAGTTCAAGTGGCGCGGACAGACGATCAAGGACATTTACCGTGTCGGCCTGCCGGGTATTGTCATGCAGAGTGTCGTTTCCGTTATGACGGCGGGCATGAACGGTATTTTGATTGCCTTCTCGCAGACGGCGGTCAACGTACTCGGTGTGTATTTCAAGCTGCAGACCTTCGTCTTTATGCCGGTATTCGGACTCAATCAGGGTGCGCTGCCGGTTATGGGCTACAACTACGGCGCACGCAACCGCAAGCGTCTGATGGGGGCGTACAAGATCACGCTGACGGCGGCTGTCGTCATTATGGCGCTTGGTCTGGTGCTGTTCCAGCTGCTGCCCGAGCAGATGCTCATGCTGTTTGTGGACAAGTCCGATGCGGCGGCAGCACAGAAGATGATCGAGGTCGGCGTTCCGGCGCTCAAGACCATCAGCCTGTCGTTCCTCGGCGCGGCGTTCGGCATCATCAACTCCACGCTGTTTCAGGCCACCGCACGCGGCATGAACAGTCTGATCGTGTCTGTCTGCCGTCAGCTGGTCGTTATCCTTCCGGCGGCATGGCTGCTGGGTCAGCAGTTCGGTCTGAATGCGGTATGGTATGCATTCCCGATCGCGGAGATCGCGGCATTCTTTATCTCGTATATTCTGCTCTGGCGCGAATACCGCACGGAGCTTCGATTCCTTGGTGTTGAAAGGGAGGCAAAGGCATGAAACGAATTGCCAGCTTTGAAGTAAACCATGACAAACTGAAGCCGGGTATGTATACCTCGCGTATCGACGGCGACATCACCACCTATGACATCCGCATGGTGTACCCGAATGCGGGCACTTACATCCAGCCTGCGGCGGGGCATACGTTCGAGCACCTGTTTGCAACCTATGCACGCAACTCGAAGTTTGCCGATCAGATCATCTACTGCGGTCCGATGGGCTGTCAGACCGGCTTTTATTTTCTCGTGCGCGATATGAAGCCGTCGGATGCGATTGCGCTCGTGCAGGAGAGCATGGCGTTTATCGCCGCTTACGAGGGCGAGATTCCGGGCGCGAGCCGCATTGAGTGCGGCAATTATCTGCTGCACGATCTGGCAGGCGCAAAGCAGCTTGCTGCGTCCATGATTCCCGTGCTCGAGGGCTGGAAAGAAGAAAATCTGATTTATGAAAAATAATGCTTGCATTTTCGGAAAACATGTGGTAAGATAATTTTACGACTGTTGGAGATATGTAAACATATCCGTGGAAAGAGGTGAAACAACATGAAACAGGGCATCCATCCCGACTACAAGCAGACCACGATCCGCTGTGCCTGCGGCAAT
Organism: Butyricicoccus sp.; assembly: GCF_977037065.1. NCBI lineage: Bacteria > Bacillati > Bacillota > Clostridia > Eubacteriales > Butyricicoccaceae > Butyricicoccus > Butyricicoccus sp. The sequence goes on from NZ_CDRQNY010000007.1 coordinate 28,075, forward strand.
GTCATTGAGACCGGCTCCACCAAGGAGAACATCGTCGTTGACGTTTGCTCCAAGTGCCACCCCTTCTTCACGGGTAAGCAGAAGCTGGTAGACACCGGCGGACGTGTTGATCGCTTCAAGAAGCGTTTCAATCTGGACAAGTAATGAGAAAAGCCATCGAAACGTGTTTTCGGTGGCTTTTTCGTTATCTGTTTGCAGATTGCGGAAGGGTGTTTGCGGCACAGGCGGTCTGGTGCGCTTGAACCGCGCAGGCGGTTCATCCTGTCCGGGCGGAAAGTTTTTCGCTGAACCTCAGCGGAGAGTTGCCGTCTGCGGACGGCAGGAGATTCGCCGTACCCACGGCGGTGGGCAAGAGGGTAGACACCTGCGGTTTCTACCCTCTTAACTCCCGTTTCCCTTTGTTTCTTAGCTTGGCGCAGACCAGAGACCGGCGACCGCTCCGAAATAGGGGTACGGCAGTCGGGTTACCCGTCTGTAGGGGCGCGCATTGCGCGTCCATTACTCGACCGATTCGCAGTTCTCGGATACCGTACTGCTACACAGGTGGTTTACTCTGCGCAGGCGCGGCATATCTGTGCCGCGCAACTCGTTTACGCGTTGTTATGGACAGCAACTACGAGTTTAATTTGATAACAGATGTTACCGCAGGGTGCGCTGACTTACAACGATAGGGCATTTTCTATATAACAAAAAATCCGCCACGGTTTGCCGTGACGGAAAAATATTCACTTTGTCTGCCTTTATATTACCGCAAATTGGACGGAAAATCAAGTCTTGTACGGTTTTGCGTTTGGGTGTAATAAATATAGAGGACAATTTAAGGCAATACCGCATAATTGAACAAGAGTGATTTGCGAGTAAATTTTGCGTACTGACGAGGCGCAGTTTTGCGGTAATACTTGATGTATTACCGTGAAACTTCGGCAGCGCGGACGGAACTCGCGCAAGGAACCGAAGCCAAAGTCAGGGCACAAAATTTCCGCAAAGCACCGCGGCAGCGCGACCGGAGCCTGCGCGAGGAGCCGCCGCTTTAATTATGCGGTGTTGCCTTAACAGCAAGGAGGAATTTTCCATGCCGTTTACCAATCAAACAGAAGAAAAGCAGATCGAACGGGCGGTTCTGGTTGGTCTGTCGTGTCCGAGCTTCAACGCCGATCAGGATGCGGACGAGCGCACGATGGACGAGCTGCGCGCGCTGGCGGAGATTGCCGGTGCGGAAGCTGTTGCGATGACGCTGCAGCGCCGTCCGGCACCGGATGCCCGCACGTTTATCGGTGAGGGCAAGGCGGAAGAGGTCAAGCAGCTTGCCGAGATGAACGACGCAAGTCTGATCCTGTTCGACAACGAGCTGTCGCCGTCGCAGATGAGCAATCTGGAAGAGCTGACCGGCCGCACGGTACTCGACCGCTCGGCGCTCATCCTCGATATTTTCGCGCAGCGTGCGCGCACCGGCGAGGGCAAGCTGCAGGTCGAGCTGGCGCAGTACCAGTACATTCTGCCGCGTCTGGCAGGTATGGGCAAGGCAATGAGCCGTCTCGGCGGCGGCATCGGCACGCGCGGACCCGGTGAGAGCAAGCTGGAGAGCGACCGCCGTCACATTCGCAGCCGCATCGACAAGCTGCGCCGTGATCTGGAGCAGGTGCGTCAGGTGCGCTCTGTGCAGCGCCGCCAGCGCAAAAAGGCCGAGCTGCCACTGGTTGCCATTGTCGGCTACACGAACGCGGGCAAGTCCACGCTGCTGAACACCCTGACCGGTGCGGGCATCGAGGCGAACGACCGTCTGTTCGATACGCTCGACCCGACCACGCGTAAAAAACGCATTTCGGATACGCAGGAAATCCTTCTGTCCGATACCGTAGGCTTCATCCGCAAGCTGCCGCATCATCTCGTATCGGCGTTTAAGGCAACGCTTGAGGAGCTGGCGTATGCCGATCTGCTGCTGCACGTTGTGGACGTTTCGGACGAAAACTGGCAGATTCATGCACAGACTGTGGATAAGGTTGTGGCACAGCTCGGCGCACAGGATATTCCGCGCGTGATGGTGTACAACAAGGCGGATAAGTGCGACCCGGACGTTATTCCGTTCATTCGACCGGATGAGGGCGTGAAGATTTCCGCAAAGAGCGGAGAAGGCATTGACGACCTGCTGACAGCCATCGAAAAGGCGCTCGGCAAGGGCAAGCATAAGGTAAAGCTGTGCATCCCGTACAGCGATGGTGCCGTGCTCGATATGCTGCACCGTGAAGCGCAGATCGACTCGACCGACTATGCCGCAGAAGGCACGATTGTCGAGGCGGTCGTGGATGATAAGACCTACGGCAGAGTTTCGACATACATTATGGATAATGAGTAATTAGTAATGAGGAATTAGGAATTAAGGTGCGCGAAGCGCATTTTGAATCATCGCGCATGGCGCGATACCGCAATTACTAACTACTAATTCCTGATTATTTAAGGATTTGCTGATGGAAAAAGACTACTTTGTGCCTTTTGCCGATTACGGCGAGGACAAATTTGAAGAAAAACGCTCCAAGTTCACCGGACGGCTGTGGCACGTTGAAACCGCCGAAGAGGCGGTAGCGAAGATAAAGGAGATGCGCGAGACCTACTGGAACGCGACACACAACTGCTACGCCTACATTCTCCGTGAAGGCAATGTGATGCGCTACTCGGATGACGGAGAACCGCAGGGCACGGCAGGCATGCCGATCCTCGAGGTGCTGCGCCACGAGAACCTGACCGACTGCGTTTGCGTTGTCACGCGCTATTTCGGCGGTATTCTGCTCGGCACGGGCGGATTGGTCCGCGCGTACACGCAGGGCGCGCAGGTGGCTGTCGCGGCGGCCGGTGTGCAGAGAATGAGCCTGTACACGGTGGCGCTCATCGCGTGCCCGTACAATCTGTACGAGATTATTCTGCACCTGCTGCCGGACCACGACTGCGCGGTCGAGGAGACCGACTACGGTGCGGATGTAACGCTGACCGTGACGCTGCCCGCCGGTCGGGAGGACAAGCTGAATCAAGCGCTCGCCGAAGCCACGGCAGGGCAGGTTTACGCCGAGGTCATGGAGACCCGATTCATGGGTCGGCGTGTCAAGTAAATACCGGATTGCAAGGCTCACAAAATTCTGAAAAAATTTTTGTGAAAAAAAGAGGATTTTCAGATTTCGTTTTGTATAACTATTATGTGACGGATTCTCCGAGGCTGAGGAGGCGGTACATATGACCATTCGAGAGCAGAACGAACAACGCGAGCACGCGGTGCTTGAGCCGTGGGCGACCTTTGCGGACAGCTCCGCAGGCAGGCTGCGCCCGATGGAGCCGTGTCCGTACCGCACCTGCTTTCAGCGCGATCGGGACCGCATTATCCACTCGAAGGCGTTCCGGCGGCTGGGAAACAAGACGCAGGTATTTATCTCGCCGGAGGGTGACCACTACCGTGCTCGGCTGACGCATACGCTCGAGGTCGCGCAGATTGCGCGGACCATTGCGCGGGCGCTCGGACTCAACGAGGATTTGACCGAAGCGATCGCACTCGGACATGATCTCGGGCACACGCCGTTCGGTCACGCCGGAGAGGCGGCACTCGATGAGGTTTGTCCATTCGGGTTTCGGCACAACGAGCAGAGTTTGCGCGTTGTGGATGTGCTCGAGAATTTGAATCTCACGCGCGAGGTGCGCAACGGCATTGTCTGCCATACCGGCAGGCGCAAGGCGAGTACGCCGGAAGGCCGCATTATCCACTTTGCCGACCGCATTGCCTATATCAACCATGATATTGATGACGCGGTACGCGCGGGTATTATCCGCGAGAGCGATATTCCGCAGCATTTGAGAAAACGCCTGGGTGGGACGCACGGCAAGCGTATTGATACGCTGGTGACGGCGATGATCGAGTACGGTCAGCGGTATCTGGAGATCGGCATGGACGAGCAGATGCACGAGGACATGATGGAGCTGCGGCAGTTTATGTTCGATCATGTGTACCACGGCACGGCTGCACAGCGTGAGGAAAAACGCGCAAAATCCATGCTGCGCAGTTTGTACGAATATTTTATCGAGCATCCTGACGAACTGCCGGACGATTACTTCGTGCTGCAGGCCCGGGGGGAGACGCTCGAGCGGATTGCGTGCGACTATGTTGCAGGCATGACCGACCGCTACTCGATAGCGGTCTATAAGAATTTGTTTATTCCGAAAAGCTGGAATAAGATTGAGGATTAACGAAAATGGGTATCATATATTCGTTTTCGTTCGATAAATAGGGAAGGAGGGACACGAAATGCCATTTGACCGCATATTTCTGGACGAGCTGTCCGCGCGGAACGACATTGTAGAGATCGTTTCGCAATATGTGCAGCTGAAAAAGAGCGGCGCGAACTATTTCGGTCTGTGCCCCTTCCACAACGAGAAAACCGGTTCGTTTTCGGTCTCGCCGGACAAGCAGATCTTTCACTGCTTCGGCTGCGGCGCAGGCGGCGGTGTCATCACCTTTATTATGAAGGCGGAAGGTCTGACCTTCCCGGATGCGGTACACTATCTCGCCGAGCGGGCGGGTATGCAGATACCCGAACAGGGTGAAGCTGAGCGCAAAGCGGCGCGCCACAGAGAGCGTCTGTACGCGCTCTGCAGGGACGCCGGACGCTATTATTATGACACACTCTGGCGGCCGGAAAACCGAACCGCACAGCAGTATTTTATCAACCGAGGTCTGTCCCGAAGGACGATGAACCGCTTCGGACTGGGCTATGCACCGGATTCCTTCCACGCGCTCATCGATGCGATGACGGCCAAAGGCTATACGCGCGAGGAACTCATGGACGCCGGTCTGGTCAGCCGCAGTGAAAAGGGACATATTTACGACCGGTTCCGCAACCGTGTCATGTTCCCGATCATCGACGTGCGCGGCCATGTGATCGCATTCGGCGGCCGTGTGCTGGACGATTCCAAGCCGAAGTACCTGAACTCGCCGGAAACGCCGATCTTCCACAAGAGCCGCAATCTGTTTGCGCTCAACCTGTCAAAAAGCACGAAGAACGATTATTTTATCTTAGCCGAGGGCTATATGGATGTCATTGCGCTGCATCAGGCGGGATTTGATTCCGCGGTTGCATCGCTCGGCACCTCGCTGACCGAGGAGCAGGCGCGCATTATCGCGCGGCACACCGACCGCATTGTCATCTCGTATGATGCGGACGGCGCCGGACAGGCGGCGGCACAGCGCGCGATCGACATCCTGAAAAAATGTGACCTGCAGGTCAAGGTGCTGCGCATTCCGGGAGCCAAGGACCCGGATGAGTTCATCAAGGCACGCGGCGCGGATGCGTTCCGCAATCTCATTGAACGCAGTGAGGATCACAATGCGTTCCGCATTGAGCAGATTGCCGCAAAGTACGACCTTGAGGACGATGAAGCACGCGTACTGTTCCTCAGAGATGCAGCGCGGATGCTCGCCGGCATCGAGAGCACCATCGAACGTGAGGTCTACGCCGGACGTGCCGCCAAGATGGCAGGTGTGACCGCCGAAGCCATGAACGTTGAGGTTCGGCGCGAACTCGGCATTCAGCGCAAGCGGCGAAAGGCCGCCGAACGGCGTGAGATACGCTCTCCGGTCGGATTGGCGCAGCCGAAGGACAGGTCGCTGGCGTATACCGACATGAAATCCGCCAAGGCCGAGGAGAATGTGCTTAGACTTCTGTTCTCGGATCAGAAATTGATTGCCGTTGCCGAAAAGGACTTGCAGCCGGCGTGGTTTTCCGCACCGGTGCTGCGTAAGATATACGAGCGCGTGCTGGAGCTGAACCGAAACGACCAGATGGTCGATGTGCTGTCCTTTGAGGGATGGCTGGAGCCTAACGAAATGAGCCTGCTGTCCGCGATACTCGAACCCGGCATTCCGGCCGGAGAGCATCGAGGGGAACTGCAGGAATACATAAACACTATACGAATGCAGCGCGTCAAGGATGGAACCATTACGCAGGCGGGAGAGGACCCGCTGCTTACATTCGGACGCATCAAAAAACAAAACGCGGGAGGACAAACGATATGACGAAAGCAAACGCAAATGCAGCCGCAAACGCACAGGAGCAGCAGGCAGCACAGCAGCAGATCCTGCGCGACCTGCTCGCGCTTGGCAAGAAGAACGGCCGCCTGACCCTCAAGGAGATCTCGGATGCACTGAGCCATCTGGAGCTGTCGAGTGAGGACATCGACAAGGTGTACGAGACGCTCGAGACCATGGGCATCGAGGTCGAGACGAACGGTGTGCTTGAGAAGGTCATCGGTGACGATGACGACTCCTTTGAGCCGGAGGAAGTGGAAGAGGTTCCGGAGGAAGAACTGGTCGATACCTCTGCCATGGCTGAAACGTTCGCCATTGACGATCCGGTCCGCATGTATCTGAAGGAGATCGGCAAGGTCGATCTGCTGTCCCCCGAGGAGGAGGTAACGCTCGCAGAGCGCATGCAGAAGGGCAACGAGGCCGCAGAGCGTATCGCAAACGAAGGCGATGCCATTCCGGCGGAGGAGCGCGCACAGCTTGAGAAGGATATCAAGCTCGGCGACCGTGCCAAGAAGCGTCTGGCTGAGGCGAACCTGCGACTGGTTGTCTCCATCGCAAAGCGCTATGTCGGCCGCGGCATGCTGTTCCTTGATCTGATCCAGGAGGGCAACCTCGGTCTGATCAAGGCAGTTGAGAAGTTCGACAGCACCAAGGGCTTTAAGTTCTCCACCTATGCAACCTGGTGGATCCGTCAGGCGATCACCCGTGCGATTGCGGATCAGGCGCGTACGATCCGTATTCCGGTACACATGGTTGAGACCATCAACAAGGTTATCCGCGTTTCCCGCCAGCTGCTGCAGGAGCTGGGCCACGATCCCAGCCCGGAGGAGATCGCCAAGGAGATGAACATGCCGGTTGACCGTGTGCGCGACATCCTGAAGATCGCGCAGGAGCCGGTATCGCTCGAGACGCCGATCGGCGAGGAGGAGGATTCTCACCTCGGCGACTTCATCCCGGACGACGACGCACCGGAACCGGCAGAGGCGGCCTCCTTTATGCTGCTCAAGGAGCAGCTCGTTGAGGTGCTCAAAACTCTGACGCCGCGTGAGGAAAAGGTTCTGCGCCTGCGCTTCGGCATCGAGGACGGCCATACCCGCACCCTCGAGGAGGTCGGCAAGGAATTCAACGTAACTCGCGAGCGTATCCGCCAGATTGAGGCAAAGGCGCTGCGTAAGCTGCGTCATCCGTCGCGCTCCAAGAAGCTGAAGGATTTCCTGAACTAAGCAAGATATCAAAAGCCGCTTACCATTGGTAAGCGGCTTTTTTATGGAAAACGGAGAATTGAGGACGGAGAATGAAACCGTTATGTTCATTCTCCATTCTCAGTTACTGCGATATTCGAGATACTGCAAAAAATGCTTGACCGCCGGAGATGCGTCTATCGTGTTGTAAAACTGCGGCAGAATTTGCCTGAGATCGGCAGAACGGACAGCTGTGCAAAATGCCGTCACAGGCTTCCCTTTGTCAGATTATGCGAAGGGCGTTTTTTCTTCCTTTGTGAAGTAGCACTAAAATTATATTATTTTATTTGTAAGAAATGAACAAAAGTAAGTGATTTCGCTGAAAATCTTTCAGAAATGCAAAAAACAAAGGAAAATTCGGATTTTTTATCAGAATGTGTGCGAAACGTACACTAAGTGGCCGCCGCTGTTATTCGACGGCGTTGTGAAAAATGCTACATGAAAATTGCACAAAAAACAGCTTGCATACCTGGCTTATGTGGTGTATAATAACGAAGAAGGGGAACGATCCCGCAAAGAGAGGATCGCTCCCGCGAAACAAAGCGCCCAGGAGTATAACGTGCCGGCAGGGCACGATAACAGGTTAGGGCAGGGGAGTGTAATATAAACTATGGCGAATTATCCGGTTAACAAGATCCGTAATGTATGTCTGATGGGTCACGGCGGCGACGGCAAGACCTCGCTGGTCGAGAGCCTGCTCAATATCGCCGGTGTAACCGACCGCGTTGGCAAGATCGCGGACGGCAACACGGTTTGTGACTTTGATCCCGAAGAGATCAAGCGCAAGTTTTCCATTTCCACGGCTGTAGCGCCGGTAGAGTGGAACGGCTGCAAGATCAATCTGCTCGATACCCCGGGTTTCTTTGATTTTGAAAGTGAAGTGCAGTGTGCACTGCGCGTTGCGGAGTCCGCGCTGATCGTCGCAACCGGCAAGTCCGGCCCGGGCGTCGGCACCGAAAAGGCTTGGGCTCACTGTGAGGAGCACGCAATGCCGCGTATGTTCTACATCTCCAAGATCGACGAGGAAAACTCGGATTACTATAACTCTCTGCACAAGCTGCAGAAGCAGTTCGGCGTATCGGTAGCGCCGATCGTTGTCCCGATTTTTGAGGGCAACCGCGATACCGTCGGCATTGTGGACTGCGTTATCCGCAAGGCGTACCGCATGGAAGGCAACAAGCGTGTCGAGATCCCGATCCCGGACAACATGAAGGACCGTATTGACCAGCACCGTGCAGCCCTGTGCGAGAACATCGCCGAGCTGTCTGAGGACCTGATGGAGCGTTACTTCGCAGGTGAGGAGTTCTCGGATGAAGAACTGATTGCCGGTATCCGTCAGGGCGTGAAGGATCTGGTTCTCGCGCCGGTATTCTGCGGCACTGCTGCAACCGGTATCGGCTCCTACGCACTGCTCAAGGGCATTGCGGACTACATGCCGTCTCCCGATGAAAAGCCGGTCGAGATCTGCGAGGACGAAAAGGGCGAGCTGATTGAGATCAACTGCACCCCGAACGGCTCTGCCTGTGCATTTGTATTTAAGACGGTCGCTGACCAGTACGGCCGCTTCTCCTACTTTAAGGTTATGTCCGGCGAGGTCAAGCAGGATATGACGCTGGTCAACAAGCGTGCCGATGCAAACGAGAAGATGGGCCACATCTTCACCGTATGCGGCAAAAAGACGACCGAGGTTCCGGTGATCGGCTGCGGTGACATCGGCGCCGTTTCCAAGCTGGTTACCACCAAGACCGGCGATACGCTTTCGATGAGCGTTCGCAAGGTTGAGCTTGAGTCGATCGAGATTGCGCCGCCGTGCTACACGCAGGCAATCGCGCCTAAGGTAAAGGGCGTTGAGGAGAAGATCTCCACCGGTCTTGCTCGTCTGCGTGACGAGGATCCGTCCTTCGATACCGAGTTTAACCCGGAAACCAAGCAGCACCTGATCTCCGGTGCCGGCGATATTCATCTGGACGTTCTGTGCTCCAAGCTGAAGGATAAGTTTGGCGTAGAGGTTACGCTGACCGACCCGATCGTTCCGTACCGCGAGAAGATCCGCAAGGCTGTTACGGTAGAAGGCAAGCATAAGAAGCAGTCCGGCGGTCATGGTCAGTACGGCCACGTTAAGATGGAATTTGCACCGTATGCCGAGGGCGATTACCTGTTCCAGGAGAAGATTTTCGGCGGTTCCGTGCCGAAGAACTTCCATCCGGCAGTTGACAAGGGCATCCGCGAGGCGATGGAGCATGGCGTTCTGGCCGGCTACCCGATGGTTGGCCTGCGTGCAACCCTGCTCGATGGCTCCTACCACGATGTAGACTCCAACGAGCTGTCCTTCAAGATGGCAGCACGTCTGGCATACAAGGCCGGTATCCCGGAGGCAAATCCGGTACTGCTCGAGCCGGTATGCTCGCTCAAGGTCGTTATCCCGGATTCCTACATGGGCGATGTTATCGGCGATCTGAACAAGCGCCGCGGCCGCATCATGGGCATGAATCCGCTCGACGGCGGCAAGCAGGAGATCGTAGCCGAGTGCCCGATGGCAGAGCTTGGCGATTACGCGATCAAGCTGCGCTCCATGACGCAGGGCAGAGGCTCGTTTGTTTCCCAGTTCGAGCGCTACGATGAGGCACCGGTTCCGGTACAGGAAAAGGTTATCGCAGCGAATAAGGCTCGTCTGGAGGCACTGAACAAGGAATAACATTCCCTGCATTTTGTGAAATTGAAACCGGCTGCGTGAGCGGCCGGTTTTTCTTTGGTTTAACTTTCCACTGGAGAGGTGCGAATAGGCGCCAACCTTTGACGGGGAGGTTCGCCGCGCCCGCGGCGGTGGGCAAGAGGGTAGACACCTTGGTGTCTACCCTCTTGTGCCCCTGCCGGGCAGGCAAGATTCGTTCGCTTCGCAAGCGATTACTCTGCAAGCATCGCTGCGCCCACCAGACCTGCGTCATTGCCGAGCGACGCACAGACGATCTCGGTATTTTGGTCCTCACCGCGGAAGGTCTGCGGGAAAGTAAGCATGCGCAGCGGCTCGAGCAGCTTTTCGCCATAGCCCGCCAGTCCGCCGCCGAGCACGATACTCTCCGGTTGGAACAGATTGACAAAACTTGCCAGACCGTTCGCCAGATTGCCGCAGTATTCGTCGAACAGCTCCTGCGCGAGCGCGTCACCTGCGTCTACTGCATCGCAGATCTGCTTGGCGTTCAGCTGACCCTTGTGTACAGCAAGCACGCTCTTTCGTCCGTCCTCGAGCGCACGCTCGGCAAACCGCACGAGCGAAGCCGCCGAGCAGTACGCCTCCAGACAGCCGCGCCGTCCGCAGTTGCACGGCTCGCCGTCTTTTCGGATAACCATGTGCCCGATCTCACCGGCAATGCCGTTGCAGCCGGTGTACAGCTGGCCGTTAATGATAATGCCGCCGCCAACGCCGGTGCCGAGCGTTACCATCAGCATGTTGCGCGTGCCCTTGGCCGCACCGGCAGTCGCTTCGCCGAGCGCGGCGCAGTTCGCGTCGTTATCCAGATGCACCGGACAGCCGAACTCAGGCAAAAACGCATCCGCAAAGCTGACGTTATTCAGACCCAGATTGGTGCCGAACCGCAGGGTGCAGGTTTTCTTGTCAAACGAGCCGGGCACGCCGATGCCGATCGCCGTTACGTCCTCTACTGCACAGCTGTGCGCCCTGCACAGCGAGAGCGCCAGCGTTTTCATATCCGTTTTCAGGCCGGCTGCGTTGCCGGTCCGGGTCGGAAGGCTGTCTTTGCACAGCAGCGTGCCGTCCTCGGTGCAGAGCGCCGCCTTGACGGTCGTGCCGCCCAGATCAATACCGATTCTCACAGCAAATCCTCCTCGTCGAACAGATGCAGGCCGCGGCCCTTGAAATAGTTGTTCAGCCGCTCCACACTGCTGTTGATGATCAGCTCCTCCGGGAAACCGATCTCCTCGAGCATTTCCAGTGCGCCCTCCACATGACCGACGCGGTAGCAGATATGGCTGTCGCTGTCCACCGAGATAGGCACCTCATACTTCATGCACAGGCGGGCGATGTCCATGCAGTTGTCATGGCTGCCCTTACGGATGGACAGAGACGCGTTGTTGATCTCGACAATCTTGCCGTGGTCGTTGCAGCGGCTGATGATGTACTCGTGGTCGAACGGGAAGTTGGAGTTGCCGAGGTGGCCGAACGCGTTGACATACGGGTTGTACAGGATGGCCTCGAGCGCCGCCGTGTGCACGCTGCTGTCCGCCGGCGGGAACATGCACTCGTGGAAGGACGCGAGCGCAAACTCAACGGGCTTGAGACTCTTGTTGGAAATGACGTTGATGCCGCCTGCCGGAGCGGTGATGTCGAATTCAATGCCGCGAATGACCGTTACCTTGCCAATCTTGCGCGGGATAAGGTCCAGGTTGGAAAAATGCCACTCGTGCGGGCCGTCCGGATTGGTGGGGCCGTGGTTGGTGATGGCGATAGCCGCAAGACCGCGGTCCTCGGCCGCCTGCACCATTTCGGTGAGCGTGCTGAATGCGTGGTCGGTTACATTGGTGTGGGTATGCAGGTCTGCGATGATTTGCATGGGAAAAGGCTCCTTTTGACGTATGATTTTGGGGGGTAAGATGAAAGGCGGACACATGGGTCCGCCTCTGTATTTGCAGTTCGCTGAACCGCCGGTATGCGATTGTTTATCGGCGGTGTCTGCGCGGATAATCATCGTTATCGTAGCGCTTGCGCATCGCCTTGCGGCGACGGCGGCGACGGATTCCGCCGAATGTGATGTTGAACAGGATGTACAGCACGATGAAGATTGCGGCTGCGATCAGCACGATCTTAAACACGGTGCTCTGGAAGAAATGGCTCAGCTTGTCCGAGTAATAGAGCACGCGACTCATTTCCACATCGCTGAGTGCGACCAGCTCGACCGTGCCGTAGGACGTGCCGTTGCAGCTGTATGTCATGCTGCCGATCACATCGCCGGCCTTGATGGGCGCGTCAACGGCTTCCGGCAGATTGGGTGTCGCTTCCAGCGAATCGGTCTCTACATCGGCAGGGAGCAGCGCCACCAGATCGGTTTTCGCGGTCAGCACCAGCTGATCGGTCTGCGTGGACAGGTCTACCTTGACATGGGCGAGCGTGTCGCCCTTTTTCGCAACGGTCTTGGTCTTGAAATGGGTGAAGCCCCACTGATACAGCGATTTGGTGTCCGTGAAGCTGGCCGCTACCGTCGGGTACTCCTTGGACGAGGTAGCACTGCCGAGCACGACCGAATACAGCTTGGCATCGCCGTACTCCGCGTAGCCGACAAAGCAGTTGCCCGCCTGCGAGGTATGTCCGGTTTTGATGCCCTTGTTGTACGGGTACGACCACGGGTTGAACGAGCTGAAGATCAGCTGGTTGGTGGTGAGGATGATGCGTTCCTCGTGCATGTTGGTCTTGGGCATGCGGTACTGCACGGTGTCGATAATGTTGGTGAACGTGTCGTTCTTCATGGCCTCGCGGGCAATGAGGTACAGATCACGGGCGGTGGTGTAGTGGTCTTCTTCGTGCAGACCGCACGGGTTGCAGAAATGCGTTCCGGTGCAGCCAAGCTCCTCGGCGCGGGTGTTCATCATGTCCACAAAGTGCTCGCTCGTGCCGCCGACATGGCGGGCAAGCATGTACGCCGCCTCGTTCGCAGACGGCAGCATGAGCGCATACAGCAGGTCGATGACGCGCACGGTCTCGCCGACCTTGATGTCCGCGTTCGAGCTGTCCGACGTGACCTTGGCGAAGTCGCCCTGTTCGGCGGTGACGGTCTCGTTCAGATCCTCGACATTCTCAAGCGTCAGCAGCGCGGTCATGATCTTGGTGGTGGATGCCGGATAACGCTTTTCGTCCGCATTTTTCTCATACAGCACCATGTCGGAATCCGGGCTGATGAGCAGGGCAGCGGTAGCCGTTACAGCCGGCGCTTCACTTGCCGCTGCGATAACGTCCTTGTCGTTGTCAGCAGTCGCGTCCTTGGTGTCCTTGGAATCCTTGCTGCCGGCAGAATCCGTGCTGCCCGAATCGGTGGACGAGGTGTCCGTGCTGTCGGAATCCGACTGGCTCGATGAGGTATCGCTCTCGTCATTCACGGCATAGGCGCGGGTGATTGGCGCCGCACCGAGCAGCAGCGTAAAGCACAGCGCGAGTGCGGTAAGACGGTTTTTGAAATTATTGCTCTTCATCGGTATCTCCTAAAGAAAAATCGGCATCGGTGAAGTGCCCGCGCAGAACCGCCGGCTTGGGCGGTGTGCGCCGCAGCGGATCATAGCGGAAGGAACGGCAGTGATCGGTGCCGTTTACCACACCGCGTTTGCGGCAGGCAATGCGTTCGCCGTCCGCCAGCGGAGAGCCGTGCGCGCAGTAGGTGCAGCGCGGTTCTATATTTTTTCGCAGCAGCTTTTTGAGCCTCATGCGTGGTCACTCCAGTCGTGATAAAATCGGGTGAAAAAGTGTCCTGCCGAGTGGTGTCGGTGAATACAGGACGTATATAAAATATTATATATCATTTCCTGCGCTTTTTCCACCCCCAAATTGGATACAAAGCGGAAACGAACAGCACAGCAAGTGTATACCGGAACCGTACCGATATCGGTGTCAGCTCCGGTGAGGAAACCGTCAGCACGGCAGGCGAGAGAGAAAACAGGAAAGCCGTCAGCACAGTTGCGAGCGTACCGTGCAGCAGCTTTGCGGCAAACAGGCCGCGCACCGGCAAATCGTGTGCTTCCGCGAGCGCGCGCACCTGAAACTGCACAGCCAGTCCGCCAAATCCCAGCAGAAAGGACGCAAGCGTCAGCCGCGCTCTGCGCGGCAGCGGCAGCACGGCCAGCTCGTCTAAGCCGTTGGTCAGCTCGATCATGCCGTCCAGTACGTTTCCGTATGGAAAAAGTGCAAAAACCGGCGAAAGCAGCCGCAGCAGGATGGAAAACATGGTCAGAAACGCCGTCACGGTCAGCGCCGTGGACGCTGCCTGCTGTACGGACGCGCAGAAAATAGAAGGGAATGAGGTGCGGTTCCGGTTATGGATACGCTGCGACACGGCAGATAACGGGGTACGCGCGAAACACAATCCGACGAGCAAAGCCGAAACGATATGTATCCCGTACAGCATCGCGCCTGCCCGCGCGGAGCCGAACACGCCGAGCCCTACCAGTCCGATGCAGAAGCCCGGACTGGCGCAGTTGCAGAACCGGTTCACGCGCTCTGCCGCTTCGCGGGATAGCACACTCTCGGAGAGCAGCGCACATGCGGTCGCGGCGCCGACCGGATACCCGCCGATGAGTCCGAGCACCAGAGCAGGCGCAGCCTCGGGCGGCAGGCCGTATAATCGCCTGAGCGGCTTTGCCAGCAGCGGCGACAGCCGCGCGGTATCACAGCGGACAAGCAGTCCGCTGATAACGAAAAACGGAAATAAAGCCGGTAAAGCCTGCGCGGCAGCAAGGGAAAGTCCCTCGCGGACACCATCCGCGCAGGCGGTCGGGCAAAGCAAAAACGCGGCAAAAAGAGCCAGCGATAAGAACAGCTTCATAGCGTCACCTCGGAACAGTGTATGAGAAGCAGGAAAGTTTCAGTACGCTGATACATAACATATACCGTTATACCTGCCCTACGGAGAAGGTAAAATGCGATATGAAGGTGGCGCGATATGCTGAAAGATAACTTATACGCCGAACTCATGGAGGACCTCCACCCAAACCGCCCGCGCGTGGAAATCCTCGGAGACAGCCGGGTGATCGTGGAGAACCACTGCGGCATACAGGAATACGACGACAGCATCCTGCGCGTCAGATGCCGCGGGTGCGAGGTACGCATTCTGGGTGCAGACCTGGAACTGACGGCGCTTTCCATGGACGAACTGGCGGTGATCGGCGTGATCTCGTCGGTGGAATACATTACGACCGAGTGAGAAAGGAGGGGCGCGAATGATCGGGCGGCTGTGGCTGCTGGCTTGCGGGCAGGTGCGCGTGCGCGTGACAGGCGCAAGCCTGACGCGGTTTCTCAACCTGTGCGCGGCGCAGGGTATCACGCTGCGGCAGATGGACCGCACGGCATGGAATGAGCTGCACGCAACCCTGTCCATCCGGGATTTCCGGATGCTCAGGCGGCACATGGGCCGCACCGGCTGCCGCGTGCATATTCTCCGGAAACGCGGTCTGCCGTTCCTTGCGGCGCGTTTGTGTCCGCGTACGGCGCTCTGGGGCGGAGCCGTATTCGCCGCGGCGTTGTGCTGGCTGCTCGGCACGCATGTATGGGCGATACAGACCGAGATCGCACCGGCGATAGACGAAACGGCTGTCATGCAGCAGCTGAGCGAAATGGGGGTGCATATCGGCATGCCCATCAAGGACCTGAACACCCGTCAGATACGGTGGAAGATGATGCAGCTGCAGCCGAATATCACGTTTTTCTCGCTCAATCTGCGGGGCAACAGCTTGACCGTGGTCGCCTACGGCAGTACCGACCCACCGGAGGTGCTGGACGAGCACGCGGTCACCAAGGTGGTGGCCGCGCGGGACGGCGTGGTAACGCAGGTGCGTGCGCTCGAGGGACAGCCAATGGTGCAGGCAGGAGATGCCGTGCAGACCGGCGATACGCTCATCAGCGGTCTTGTCGAGCCAACACGCGAAGGCGGAAAGTACCGCACAGCGCATGCGCACGGCACCGTGCAGGCGTACACCACGCATACGGTTCGGGCAGCGCGGCCGCTCACCGAGCAGAGAAAGCGGTATACGGGTAAAATTCGTCATCAATATGCACTGGTGATGGGAAATAAACGGTTAAATTTCTATATTGGCAGTGGAATTGCAGGGGGCACTTGTGATAAAATAATAACGACCAGACATTTTTGGCTGTCGGACAGCGTGGTGCTGCCGGTGGCGCTGGTCACACAAACGTATACATTCTACGAGCGGGAGCCGACGACGCGCACCGCCGAGGACGTGCGGGTGGCTATGCTGTCGCGCGCACTGGGCGAGACAGCCGCGGATATCGACGGCATGGTGACGAGCCACAGCGAAACGCTCACCGAGCAGAACGGCGCGGCAGTGCTGTACCTCACCGTCCACGCCGAGGAGCAGATCGGCACCGAGGCCGTGGATGACAGTACCGTTCCGGAGGAAAATGCGGAGATGGAGCAGGTGCCGTAGAGACAGAAAAGGAGACGCCTATGAACCGTAAACCCGCGACGATTCTCGCAGGACTGAGCACCGCAGCGGCATTTGCTGCTAACGGCTCGGACTGGCTTCACGGCGGTTCCGCGAGCGCAGGCAAATTCTGCGTCAGCGCGGTGTTTATCGTGCTGGTATCGCTGCTGGTGTATGCATGGCGGAAAAGCAATGCCGCTATGTGTCTGCTGACGATTGCATCGGCGCTGATTGCGATTGGTGCGGCAGCCGGTTTGCTTATGACGACGGATATCCTTCCGGCAAATTCGATGCTGCTGCCGTTTACCGTGTTCCTCGTGCCGTTTTTCGGTGTGACGAATTTTATGACGTCCACAGCTGCCGCAATGTTTCTGCCGACGGCGGTTTCGGTG
Organism: Butyricicoccus sp.; assembly: GCF_977037065.1. Taxonomy (NCBI): domain Bacteria; kingdom Bacillati; phylum Bacillota; class Clostridia; order Eubacteriales; family Butyricicoccaceae; genus Butyricicoccus; species Butyricicoccus sp. The sequence continues at coordinate 44,925 of NZ_CDRQNY010000007.1, forward strand.
GTGTGGCTGATTGTCGCGGTTGGAAACTGGATTCACAATTGGAAAAACGTATGATTTTACGTTGTGTGGGCGAACAATGTTCGCCCCTACGGTTAGGCAATGTGCAGATCGTTTACAACGGTGCGCCGAGTCGTACCTCAGGGCACCTTCTCTTGCGGCGTTGCCGCAATTCACCTTGCCGCACCCTACGGTAAAACATCATGTATTGCTGCAGATATATGAAAATTAACTGTATGTAACCGTATGCAACTGTATGTTGAACGAGTTATTGCAACAGATACATACACTTGCATACAGTTTATTTGATAGATAAACACTATCCGCAGGAGAGCAGGTAACGACAGGGAAAACGCCTGCCTCCTGCCTTGCACGGATGAAAACTAACATTTAATTCCTAACTCTAATTACTAATTAAACATAAGAGGGTGTAACCATAGAACAGGTAATGCAAATCGAGCAGACCGAGCTGCTGATGGCAGTATTCGGTGCATTTGACGAAAACATCAAGCAGATCGAGCGGGAACTGAACGTCTCGGTCATCAGCCGCGGAACCGAGCTGAAAATCACCGGCGAGGACGAAGGCGTGTCCATCGCTGCACGCGCGATTACGGCGCTGCTGGCCATGGCAGGCCGAGGAGAATCCATCGGCACACAGACCGTGCAGTACGTCATCGGTCTGGCGAAGGACGGCCGCGAGAGCGAGGTCCACACGATGAGCCGCGATGTGCTGTGCATCACAGCAAAGGGCAAGCCGGTCAAGGCGAAAACGCTCGGTCAGAAAAAATACATGGAGGCTATCCGCAAGAACACCATCGTTATGGGTGTTGGCCCTGCCGGTACCGGCAAGACCTATCTCGCTGTTGCGGCGGCGGTTGCGGCCTTTCGGGACAAGCAGGTCTCCCGCATCATCCTGACCCGTCCGGCGGTCGAAGCAGGCGAGAAGCTCGGCTTTCTGCCCGGCGACCTGCAGAGCAAGGTAGACCCGTATCTGCGCCCGCTGTACGACGGTCTGTTTGACATGCTCGGCGCGGACAATTTTACCAAATATCAGGAGCGCGGCTCCATCGAGGTTGCCCCGCTCGCGTATATGCGCGGACGTACCCTCGATGACAGCTTCATCATTCTCGATGAGGCGCAGAACACCACGCCCGAGCAGATGAAAATGTTCCTCACCCGACTGGGCTTCGGCTCCAAGGCAGTCATTACGGGCGATATTACCCAGATCGACCTGCCGGACGGCAAGCAGTCCGGTCTGCGCGAAGCGCTGCGTGTGCTGGACGGCGTAGAGGGCATCGCCCAGTGCTTCCTGACCGAAAAAGACGTTGTGCGCCATGAGCTGGTGCAGCGCATCGTCAAGGCATATGCAGAGTACGAAAACAAAAAGGGCAAGGGCAAGCCTGCCGCAAAACCGGCAGGAAAGCGCCTTCCGACCCGCCGCAAGGAGGGAAAATGATGAACCATCAGATCAATATCGGCTTTGAAACCGAGGTAGCGGACGAAAACAGCGTGCGCGAGCTCATTCGCACCTGCGCGGAGCGCGTGCTGACGAGCGAGCAGGTGGACTTTGACGCCGAAATCGACGTTACCGTTGTCGATGCCGACGCCATCCGCGAGATGAACGCCGAGTACCGGAATAAGGATGCCGTGACAGACGTTCTCTCGTTCCCGATGTACGAATTCCTCAACGGTGAGCCGCAGGAGGAGTTGGAGGCCGAACCGGACTCCGGCTGTGTCATGCTCGGTGATATGATCCTGTGCTACACGCGCGCCTGTGAGCAGGCAGAGCAGTTCGGGCACTCGCCTGCAAGAGAGTGCGGATACCTGACCACGCATTCCGTGCTGCATCTGCTTGGCTACGACCACGAGCGCAATGACGAGGACACCCGCCTGATGCGCAGCAAGGAAGAGGACAACCTTGCGTTCCTCGGACTGACGCGGGACTGAGCCATGAAAAAGAATATCCGAAAACTGAGCGAGAGCTTTCTGCACGCCTTCCGCGGCCTGCGGCTGTGTATCCATGACGAGCGCAACTTCCGCGTGCACATGACGGCGGCGTTCTACGTCATCCTGTTCGGCGTGTTCGGCGGCGTGAGCATGACCGAAGCGGCCATCCTGTGTATCTGCTTCGGCCTTACTATGGGCGCGGAACTGCTGAATACCGCCATCGAGCGCCTGTGCGACAAGCAGGCGAGCGGATATGACGGCATGGTACGCAACGCGAAGGATATCGCGGCGGCAGGTGTGTTTGTGTGCGCGGCAGCGTGCGTCGCGGTCGGCGCGTGTATCTTTATCGGAAACGGCGTGCTTGCGGCAGCCATCAAATTCTTGTGGTATAGGCTGTGGCTCGGCATGGCGGTTGTGGTCACCGTGCCGATTGCTGTCTGGTTCGTGTTCCACTTTGGAAGAATTCAATAATAATGGAGAATGGAGAATTCGCACAAGGATAGCTCGTCGCAGCGCGGACGGAACTCGCGCAAGAATAGCTCGTCGCAGCGCGGACGGAACTCGCGCAAGAATAGCTCGTCGCAGCGCGGACGGAACTCGCGCAAGGATAGCTCGTCGCAGCGCGGACGGAACTCGCGCAAGGATAGCGACATTTTCAATTTTCCATTCTCAATTCTCAATTACTGTACTGGAGATAAATAAATGAGCAAAATTACAAAAACTGCGGTCGTATCCGTTGTAGGACGGCCGAACGTGGGCAAATCCACGCTGACAAACAAGCTGGTGGGCCAGAAGGTGGCTATCGTATCGAGCAAGCCGCAGACCACGCGCACGCGCATTACGGGCGTACTCAGCCGCGGTGAAACGCAGTATGTTCTGCTGGACACCCCGGGTCTGCACAAGCCGCGCTCCCGTCTGGGCGACTACATGTGCAAGGTGGTGACGGACACGGTTTCCGAGGTGGACGTTGCCGTTCTGGTGGTAGAGCCGATTCCGAACATCGGTCCTGCCGAGGAAACCCTGATCGCACAGATCAAGCAGCATCACATGCCGGCGATCCTCGTCATCAATAAGATCGACACCGTCAAGAAGGAAGAGCTGCTCGCTGTCATTGCGACCTACGCGGCAGCGCATGAATTCGACGCGGTTGTGCCGATCTCGGCACGCACGGGCGAGGGCGTAGAGGAGCTGCTCACCGAAATCGACAAATACGCCATCGAAGGCCCGCAGCTGTTCCCGGAGGACATGGTATCCGATCAGCCCGAGCGTCAGCTTGTCGCCGAGATCATCCGAGAGAAGATGCTGCGCCTGCTCGACCGCGAGGTTCCGCACGGTGTAGCCGTCGGCATTGAGCGTTGGAACGAGCGTGAGGACGGTCTGGTGGAGATCAACGCGGTTATCTACTGCGAGAAGGCCAGCCACAAGGGCATTATCATCGGCAAGCGCGGCGCGATGCTGAAAGAAATCGGGCAGCAGGCGCGTGCGGACATCGAGCGCATGCTGGATGCCAAGGTATTCCTTGAGCTGTGGGTCAAGGTCAAGGAGGGCTGGCGAAACAACCAGTACCAGATGCGCAACTTCGGCTACGAGGATCAGTAAATGGCCGAGGTCAAGCTGCGGGCACTCGGTCTGCGCGAGGTGGATTTCGGTGACTTTGACCGCTATCTGACTGCATTGACCGAGGACGGCCGCAGGATTGAAATCCTGTGCAAGAACGCGCGGCGCGGAAAAAAGCAAAATCCGGCGGCACGGCAGCTCTGCTATTCCGAGTTCATTCTGTCGGACCGCGGCGGCAGGTACACCCTGCGGGACGCCGACCTGGTACACTCGTTTTTCGCGCTGGCAGGCGATATTGAGAAGTACGCGCTGTCGTGCTACTTAAACGAGCTGACAACCGCTCTGACCGTGCCGGATTTTGACAATCCGGCCTTGTGCCGTCTGCTGCTGTACGCGCTATACGCACTCGAGGGTGGCAAACGCGACCCCGAGCTTGTCAAGGCAGCTTTCGAGTGGCGCATTATGGCTGAGAGCGGCTACGCACCGGATTTAACCTCGTGCGGTGTGTGCGGCGAGGTGATAGAGAACCCGCCGGTGTGCTTTTCCGTTCGGGCGGGCACAGCCGCGGACGCAAAGTGCGCGGGGAGAGTCGGCGGTTATGCACAGCTTGTGGACAGTACCCTGCGGGCGATGCTTCATGTGCTGACAGCCGAGCCGAACAAGGTCTATGCGTTCGCACTCAGCGGACCCGCCAGAGAGCAGTTCTGCAATATGGCGGAGGAATATGTCAAGTATCACCTCGGACGCGGGTTCGAAAGTCTGCAGTTTTATCAATCGCTGCAGGTGCCGATAAAATAACTGTGTAAAAGAGTGTAGAAGTGATGAGCCTGCACGATCTATCATCAGATATGCAAACCTATCCCGAGAAAGGAGCAGCGGTATGGATCGCAAAGCAGTTTCCATGTGGAAGGTAACCAAAAACCTGATTCTTACAGACGTCTGTGTGATTGCCTTGTTCTGGCTCATACCGAGCGTAAAAATGCTTGCGCTGCTGCTCGGTGTACTGTGCGCCATCGGATATATGCTGTGGTTGGGACGGTGCTTTCTGAACGACTGCAAGACCAGCCTGCCGGGTGAGGACTATCAGCGCATTGCCTCTGAGTTCGGCTTTATCTGGTTCTGGAACCCCGGTCGGAGAAAACAGTGGCAGTACGTTGCCGAGGAAAGCGGCGAGACCGGTGCAGCACTGCTGCGCATCTGGCGCGGCAATATGGTGCTTGTCATCGTGTCGCTGGCGGTTATGGCGGTGCTGGTTTGGATGGGGTAAACGCAGTTATAAGATAATGCACAGCTATATCGCAGGGTGCGGCGACCTCGGCGCACCCTGCGAAAGCGAATAAACAACAAGAAGATTTTACGGGAGTTTGAAATGAACAAATTAGGCGAAAAATCCCTTAAAACACTGGAATACTACGAAATACTGGAAAAACTGGCCGGACAGGCGGCATCCCAGGCGGCAAAGGAGAAATGCCGTGCACTTCGTCCGTTGGACGACCACGAGCAGGCCGAGCTGTGGCTGCAGCAGACCACGGATGCGAAGGATCTGATGGTTCGTCAGGGCAGTCCTGCCTTTGGCGGCATCCGAGAAGTAGGCGCGATCCTGTCCCGCGCGGACCGCGGCGGCACGCTCAACCCGCGCGAGCTGCTGGCGGTGGCAAGCTTGCTGCAGACCGCGCGCCGTGCTCTGCTGTACGATGCCGAGCACGAAACCAAGACCACGCTCACGCCCATTTTCGGTCTGCTCTCCGGCAACCGTGATCTGGAGGAATCTATCACGACCGCTATCATCTCCGAGGAGGAGATTGCAGACGGCGCGTCTCCCGAGCTGCTGAGCATCCGCCGAGAACTGCGCCGCGTGTCCGGCAAGGTGCGCGAAACGCTCAACCGCATGATCTCGGGTGAGCGCTCCAAGTACCTGCAGGAGAATATTATCACCCAGAGAAACGGTCGCTTCGTTGTGCCGGTCAAGGTGGAGCACCGCGGCGATGTGCCCGGTCTGGTGCACGATACCTCGTCCACCGGTGCGACTGTGTTCGTCGAGCCGCAGCAGGTCGTGGAAATCAACAACCAGATTAAGGTGCTCGAAGGCCGAGAGGAAAACGAGATCGAACGCATCCTCGCGGAGCTGTCGTCGCGCGTGTCCATGTACAAGGGTGCCATCGAGCAGGACTACGATGCGCTGACCACGCTGGACTTCATCTTTGCGCGTGCCAAGCTGTCGTTCGACATGAATGCCTGTGCGCCTGTGCTTGTTGAGGACGGCAGCCGCTGCAAGCTGCTTCGCGCGCGCCATCCGCTGCTGGATAAGGACAAGGCGGTGCCTATCGACATCGCCATCGGCTATGATTACGACACCCTCGTCATCACCGGCCCGAACACCGGCGGCAAGACGGTTTCGCTCAAAACCCTCGGTCTGCTGTCGCTCATGGCTGCCAGCGGCCTGCATATTCCGGCGAACGAGCAGTCGGAAATCGGCCTGTTCGAGCACGTTTACGCCGACATCGGTGACGAGCAGAGCATCGAGCAGAGCCTGTCCACGTTCTCCGCGCACATGAAGACCATCGTGTCCATCATGGACTGCTGCGGGCAGGGCGACCTCGTGCTGTTCGACGAATTGGGTGCGGGCACCGACCCGGTTGAGGGTGCGGCTCTAGCGGTTGCCGTTATCGGCTATGCCCGCCAGATGGGCGCGTGCGTTGCCGCCACCACGCACTACGCCGAGCTGAAAACCTTTGCGCTGACCACGGACGGCGTTGAGAACGCCTCCTGCGAGTTTGACGTCAAATCCCTGCAGCCGACCTACCGTCTGCTGACCGGCATTCCGGGCAAGTCGAATGCGTTCGCGATTGCGGCTCGTCTGGGTCTGCAGCCGACCATCATCGAGCGGGCGAAGGAACAGGTCTCCACCGAGGATGCCCGTTTCGAGGACGTTCTGGCCGAGCTTGAGCGCGAACGCCGCCGTGTCGAGCAGATGAAGGAAGAAGCGCAGCGCATGCGCTCTGCGGCGCAGTCCGAGCGCGACAAGATGCGTGCCGAGCGCGATGCCGCCGAGGATCGTGTGGACAAGATGATGGAGAGCGCCCGCGGACAGGCAGACAACATCCTCAAAAATGCCCGCATGACGGCGGAAACCGTGTTTGACGAGCTGGAAACGCTCAAAAAGAAGGCGCAGAAGAAGAACGCCGACCAGAACCTTGCGGCAGCCAAGGCGGCGCTGCGCGGTGTCATCACCCAGACCGAGAACGAACAGCGCCGCGGTATTCAGAAGCGCGTTGTCGAGGCTGACGAGGTTCGTTCGGTGCAGAAGGGCGACCGCGTGCGCCTGCTCAACGTCGGCGGCGTCATTGCGACCGTGCTCGCTCCGGCGGACAGGGACGGCAGCGTGCAGGTGCAGGCCGGCCCGATGAAGATGACGGTTAAGGAGAACGAATTGCGTCTCGTGGAGGAAAAGAAGAACGCGCCCAAGCCCAAGCCGCAGCCGAGAAGAGATGCGCCGAGACGCGAACTTAACATCCGCTCGGCGGAAAGCGAAGTCGATGTGCGCGGCATGAGCGCCGAGGAGGCCCTCTTCGAGGTGGACAACTTCCTGTCGCGCGCCATCATGGCCGGACTGCCGTCTGTCACGGTCATCCACGGCAAGGGAACTGGCGTGCTCCGCACGGCTGTGCAGCAGCATCTGCGGAAAAACAAGCGCGTCAAGAGCGTCCGCAGCGGTGTTTACGGCGAAGGAGAGCAGGGCGTAACGATCGTCGAATTGCGCTGAGGCAATCCTGCACAGTTTACGCATAGATCTCTTTTAATGAATTATGTGGTATTGCCCTAAAAATACCTGTTTTAGGAATCGGAAACCGGCGAATAGGGCATAATGCCCTATAAATCAGTACGTTTTTTGAAAAATTCATTTAAAAAGCAAAGGGCACATCTGGAAATAGTCCTTGACGAAAATGCAAAAAAGCGATAGACTATATACAACGGATTTGAAGAAATAGGAGCGATGCAGATATGTATTCAAAAGAGGTACAGGTTACCAATCAGGTAGGCTTATATGCCCGCCCGGCAACTTTTTTCATTCAGAAGGCAAATGAGTTCAAGTCTACCATCCTGGTAGAGAAGGAAGAGCGCCGCGTAAACGCGAAGAGCCTGCTCGGCATTCTGTCCCTGGGTATCACCAAGGGCACTACCATCAACCTGATCGCTGACGGCCCGGATGAGGAAGAGGCTGTTTCCGCGCTGGTTGAGCTTATCACATCCAATTTTACTGACTAAGTTATCGCGTCCTGAGGGAAAAGCGCCGGTTGTTTTGATCGGCGCTTTTATTTTTGCAAATGACGATTGAGGGCAAGGAGGACAGTCCGCATGACAAGAGAACAGCTGAAGGAGCGCGTGCGCAGGCTGCCCATGCAGCCCGGCGTTTATATGCACAAGGATAAGACCGGCAAGGTGATTTACGTCGGCAAGGCCAAGCTGCTCCGCAACCGCGTGTCCAACTACTTTCAGCCGCCCGAACGGCTGAACGCCAAGACGCGCCAGCTGGTCAGCCATATCGACGACTTCGATATCATCGTCACAGACAGCGAGTTTGAAGCGCTCGTGCTCGAGAACTCGATGATAAAGAAGTACAAGCCGAAGTACAACATTCTGCTCAAGGACGACAAAGGCTATCCCTATGTGCGGCTGGACACCACTCTGTCCTACCCGGATTTCAAAATTGTCTCCAAGCCTGTACATGACGGAGCGCGGTACTTCGGTCCGTACATGGGCCGCGGCGCCGCAAGACGAGCGATTGATACGATTGGTGAAGCACTGCACCTGAAAAGCTGTGCGCGTTCCTTTCCGCGGGACATCGGCAAGGACCGTCCGTGCCTGAATCTGCACCTCGGCCGCTGCTGCGCGCCGTGCACCGGCAAGGTCAGTCCGGAGGAGTATCACGCGCTGATCGAACAGGCGATCTCGCTGTTCGAGGGCGACGCAAAAAAACTCGAGCGTGAGCTGACCGAGAAGATGAACGAAGCCGCCGAGGAACTGCAGTTCGAGCGTGCCGCCGTCCTGCGCGACCGTCTGCGTGCCATCCAGAAGCTGGGCGCCAAGCAGCATGTTGTCGCGGGTGCGTTCGCGGAACTGGATGTTATCGCCTTTGTGCAGGGACAGACCCGCGCGTGTGTCTGCGTGCTGCATTACAGCGGCGGCACGCTGCAGGATAAGGAATACACGTTCTTCCACGTCACCGAGAGCGACCCTGCCGAGGTGCTTTCCTCGTTCATCAAGCAGTATTATGCACAGCGCAATGCGGTGGCGAAAACCGTTCTGCTCTCGCACGAGATCGAGGAGCAGGACGCCGTCGGCGAATATCTTTCGTCCATCGCAGAGCGCAAGGTGGAGCTTGCCGTGCCGCAGCGCGGCGAACGCCGGGTGCTGACCCGCCTCGCGGAGAAAAACGCCTTCGAGGAGATCGAACGCCGCGAGAAGCAGTCCGAGAGACGGCATAAATCGCTTGAACTGCTGCAGAATGTCACCGGTATGGCGGCACTGCCGCTCCGGCTGGAAGCCTACGACATTTCCAACTTCGCCGGACAGGATACGGTCGGCTCGATGATCGTATTTGTCGAGGGTCAGCCGAAAAAGAGCGATTACCGCAAGTTTAAGATTGCGTGTGCCGCCAACGGGCAGGACGACTATGCCTCCATGCGTGAAATGCTCACGCGCCGCGTGCAGCGCTATGTGGACGGCGACGAGAAGTTTGCGCCGCTGCCGAACGCGTTCATGATCGACGGCGGTCTGGGTCATGTGCACGTCTGCAAGGAGGTGCTCGACTCGTTCGGGCTGTCGGTTCCGTGCTTCGGCATGGTCAAGGACGACCACCACCGTACCCGTGCCCTCGTTGCGCCGGACGGCCGTGAGTTCGGCATCTCGGCGACTCCGGCGCTGTTTGCGCTCATCGGCCGCATGCAGGAGGAGGTCCACCGGTTCGCCATCGAGTATAACCGCAAGCTGGGCGGCAAAAAGGTGCGCGGCTCCACACTGGATAAAATCCCGGGCGTGGGCGATAAGCGCAGAACCGACCTGCTCAAGCACTTCGGCAGCATTGAGAATATCAAGCAGGCGTCCGAGCAGGAGCTGGCGAGAATTCTGCCGAGGAATGCCGCGCAGAGCGTATACGAATTTTTTCATCAGGATTCATAAATATTACGAAACCGTATGATGTATCTGGGTTTCCATAGGGCGGGGTGCTCTCATCCCGCCCTACACGATAGAGTGATGTTATTGTTAAAAAATTTCAGCAGGAGGCTACCATGAGAGTTGTATCCGGAACTGCGCGGGGCTGTAAATTGCAGCCCGTGCCCGGCATGAACACCCGCCCGACCACCGATCGGGTAAAAGAAAACGTATTCAATCTGATACAGGATCATGTGCGCGGTGCCGAGGTGCTCGACCTGTTTGCGGGCACCGGTCAGCTTGGCATTGAGGCGCTCTCGCGCGGCGCTGCTCACTGCGATTTTGTCGAGCACAACAAGACAGCTTACGGCATCGTGAGCAAAAACGTCGAAAGTGCGCGTGTGAAGGATAAGGCGGCGCTCCACCGCACGGAGGCAGCGGAATTTGTTTCCAAAGCAGGCAGGGAACGGTACGACGTGATCTTTCTGGATCCTCCGTACGGCGGCGTGATCTTAGAAAATGCGCTGAAACAGATAGAAACGTTTGACATTCTCTCTGTAAATGGTATAATAATATGCGAAAGTGCAGTAGAGGACAGATTCTCCCACGGCTTCGCAGTCGTGCGGGAACGCCGCTACGGCGCTACCATGATTACCATTCTGCAGCGGCAGAGTGGCGAAACGGAATGAAATAAATGAAAATTGCGATTTATCCGGGCAGCTTTGACCCTGTTACACTGGGACATCTGGATATCATCCGCCGTGCGTCGGTCATGTTTGATCGGCTGATCGTTGCGGTAATGCACAACCAGAACAAAAAACCCGCTTTTTCCGCCGAGGAACGTGTGGGATTCTTAAAGCGGACAACGGCTGACCTGCCGAACGTCGAGGTGGAATCCTTCGGCGGCCTGCTGGCAGACTACGCCAAGCAGAAAAACGCATGCGTCATCGTAAAGGGTCTGCGTGCGGTTTCGGATTTTGAATACGAATTCCAAATGGCACTTGCCAACCGCAAGCTCAATCCTGAGCTGGATACCGTGTTTTTGATGACAAGTGCGGAATATATGTACCTCTCTTCCTCGATCGTGAAGGATATTGCGGTACACGGCGGCGGTGTCGCCGATTTTGTTCCCGAGGGGATTATGCAGGACATTGTGCGCCGAATTAGAAAGGGAGAGTAAAATGGCAACTTTAGAGGAACTCATTAACCGCATGTATGATATGGTGCAGGACGCAAAGGGCATTCCGCTGGCAGGCGAGAAGTGCATCGTAGAGCGCGACCACATGCTGGATATGCTGGACGAGCTGCGTGAGGCTCTGCCGAACGATCTGCAGCAGGCACAGGAAATTGTTGCAAAGCGCAGTGAGATGCTGGCATCCGGCAAGCGCGAGGCTGAGGCGATCCGCCGTCAGGCTGAGGAGGATGCACGTCAGATGGTCTCCGAGACCGAGATCGTCGTAGCGGCACGCCGCAAGGCCAAGGAAGTACAGGGCAACGCCGAGATTCAGGCTCGTGAGCTGCGCCGCGTGGCAAATGAGTACTGCGAGGATACCCTCAAGCGTACCGAGGAGGCAGTGGCTCTCGGTCTGGAGGAGGTCCGCAAGGCACGCCAGCGCTTCAAGAGCATCGCAAAGTAAAACCGAAATGCAGGCAGTCACCTTCGGGTGGCTGCTTTTTCGTGTTCTTTGCGGTACCGGCACAACGGGAATTTGTCGCTTGCGAAGCGAACGGTTCTTGCCTGCGCGGCGGGCGCACAAGAGGGTAGACACCAAGGTTTCTACCCTCTTGTGAATCACCCCTTTCCTAAGAGAGTCTGGCGCAAACCAGAGAGCGGCGACCGCTGCGAAATAGAGGAACGGCAGTTGGGTTACCGTTGCGTGCCTTTCGTGAAAAATTTGCAGTTCACAGACAGCGTACTGCTACACATATCGGCAACTCTACGCTGGGTGCGGCATGACAGTGCCGCACAATTCGCTTACGCGTTGTCGCGGACGGCACCTGCGAATTTTATTTGATAACGACCGTCACCTTGTCTGCACCACGCCATCACCACTCCTCACCACCAACGCCGAAAAAGAGAACCTCACACCCACTTTGCGCCACCGGGCTGAAAAATGTCCGGCTGAAATTGCACAAAAATACACACTCTGTGGATAAACTTTGGGATAACTCTCCACTTCGCAGTAAAATGCAGGAAAACACCGCGTGCGAACACAATCGAACAACTGTTCGTAAAAATTGCGAAAACTATAAAATTTGCAAGAAAAACGCCCGAATTTTTCGTGCAATAATGCAAAAAATATCTTGCAATCTATTCTCCGTACCGCTATAATAAAATCAAGGTGGAGAGATGTGGGGTAAAGTGTCACGAATTCCACCAAAGCGGAAGGGCAGGTGTGAATGAGTGAAGGGCGAATACAAGCATTCCATAGACGCTAAGGGTCGTCTGGCAATGCCGGCCAAGCTGCGCGAGGAGCTGGGCGAGCACTTCACGGTCACCAAGGGCCTCGATGGCTGTCTGTCCGTCTATCCGGAAGCCGAATGGAAGCGTCTGGAGGACAAGATCCGCACGCTCGGCAACGGCGAAAAGGCAAGACGCGTCAAGCGCTACTACTTCGCCAATGCGTTCGATGCACAGCTCGACGCACAGGGCCGAATCCTCATTCCCGCAAACCTACGTACCTTTGCGGAGCTGCAGAAGGATGTTACTGTGATCGGTCAGCTCGACCACGCGGAAATCTGGAACAGCGACAAGTGGCGCGCTTACAATGACGAGATCGACGCGGAAGTTGTTGCCGCGGACGTAGAAGATATTGATTTTTAACAAAAGGGCAGGGAACTATGGAATTTCATCATGTATCCATTTTGCTTGAGCCTTGCCTTGAGGCTCTGCAGATCAAGCCGGACGGCGTTTATGTGGACGCCACGACCGGCGGCGCCGGTCACTCGCTCCGCATTGCGGAGCGTTTGCATGATACCGGCCGTTTGATCTGTATTGACAGAGATGACGAAGCACTCGAAAACGCGAAGGACCGCCTCAAGGATGTATGGCAGCGTGTCACACCGGTCAAGAGCGACTTCCGCGATATCGACAAGGTACTCGAAGGACAGGGACTGGCAGGTGCGGACGGTATTCTGTTCGACCTCGGCGTTTCCTCCCCGCAGCTGGACCATGCAGAGCGCGGCTTTTCCTATATGCAGGATGCGCCGCTCGATATGCGCATGGACCGGCAGCAGAAGCTGACCGCGTATGATGTGGTGAACGGCTGGAGCCGCGAGGAGATCCGCCGCATTCTGTTTGAGTACGGCGAGGAGCGCTACGCACCGCTGATTGCAGCGGCGATCGAGCGCGAACGCGCAGATAAGCCGCTTGAGACCACGCTGGAGCTTGTCCGTGTGATCAAGGGCGCCATGCCCGCGAAAGCGCTGCGGGAAAAGCAGCATCCGGCGAAGCGCAGCTTTCAGGCGATCCGCATTGCGGTAAACGATGAGCTGGGCGCGGTGCGGGAAGCAATGGAAAAAGCCATCGACTGTCTCAATCCGGGCGGCAGACTGGCGGTCATCACCTTCCACAGCCTGGAGGACCGCATCGTCAAGGCGGCTTTTCAGCAGGCGGCACAGGGCTGCACCTGTCCGAAGGACTTTCCGGTATGCATCTGCGGCAAAAAGCCGAAGGTTCGGCTGACGCCGCGCAAGCCGATCCTGCCGGATGAAAGGGAAATTGAGGAGAATCCGCGCGCCCGAAGCGCGAAGCTCCGGGTTTGTGAAAAAATCTAAACCGAAAAAGCAAATTCAAAAGAAAGGAAAGCGCAAGATGGCTTCTGGCAGGAACAACGCGGCAAGAAAATATGAAGATCAGGTTCCTGCGCAGCGTGAGGTACAGCCGAAACGCCATCTGCAGGTAGCGGCAGCGCCGGTCAAGAAAAAGAAGCACCGCCGCAAGCCTGCTGTGATGCAGGGCGTGTATCCGTGCATTTTTCTGGTGGCGATCACGGCGGCGTTTATCCTGTTCTGCCAGATGCAGCTGACCCAGCTTACCGCGGAAGCGAGTGAGCAGAGCGACCTGCTCAGCGAGCTGCAGTCGGAGAATGTTTCTCTGACGACCAAGCAGATGAACAGCATGAACATGGATGAGGTAGAGCAGTACGCCACGGACACGCTCGGAATGGTAAAGCTGGACAATTCGCAGATCGAATATGTGGAGCTGACCAATCCGGATCTTGTCACCGTTGCAGACGACAGCATGACGCTGCGCGGTCTGTGGAGCGCACTGGCAGCGCGCTTTTCCGCACTTGTGGAATATATCCGATAAGCAGTTGAATACAATGCGTACAGGGGAGTGAGAGGTGGATAACTTCTGACTCCTTACGCTTTTTCAGGAACAATATGGAGGCTGACTAAATGGCAGTTAAGGGACCCAACCATCAAATGCGCACGCGTATCCGCGGGCTGACTGTGCTGTTTGCACTGATCGGTTTCGGACTGGTAGGCGTGCGGCTGCTGTATATGCAGGTATTCAATCACGATTTCTATGTGCAGCAGGCGACGGCGCTGCAGACGCGCGACACGTTCATCACGCCCAACCGCGGCAAGATCTACGACGCGAATATGCAGGTTCTGGCTGAATCCGCCGCCGTAGAGCGCATTACGGTCGATCCGAAGGCCGTTGTGGACGAGAGCAAGGTCAAGAAGGGCATCACGGCGGAAAGTCAGCAGCAGACGCTTGCGACCATCCTGTCTGAAACGCTGGATGTGGATTACGATACCGTAATGGCCAAGATCCAGAAAACCAATTCGCAGTACGAGATCATCGCGCAGAAGGTCGATAAGGACGTATCCAAGGAGCTGGATGAGAAGCTCGAAGCGGCAGACTGCACCGGCGTCTACTCTGAGCCGGATACCAAGCGGTACTATCAGCACGGCGCCTTCCTGTCTGCGGTGCTGGGATACGTCGGCAGCGACAACAACGGCGCATACGGTCTGGAATCCGAGTATAACGATGAGCTTTCCGGCAAGGCGGGCCGTCTGGTGCGCGTGCAGAACCGGCAGAACAGGGATATCATGCCGGAAACCCAGCAGTACATTCCGGCGACCGACGGCAACTCTCTTGTGCTGACCATCGACAGCGATATCCAGAACTATCTGGAAAAGCACCTCGAGACCGCACTTGCCGACAATCCGGAGGCGCGAGACGGCGTTTCCGGCATCGTTATGAACGTCAAGACCGGTGAGGTACTGGCAATGGCCAACCTGCCGGACTTTGATCCGAACGATGCCTACAAGCTGACGAGCGACAAGTATATCAACGAGCTCAAGGAAAATGTTGCGAAAATCCTCAAGGATGAGAACGTCAAGGTCGAAATTCCGGATGCCTGGTATGAAGAGGGCGGTCTGGACAATCTGCCGGAGGCGATTCATGACAATTCCGATCTGGTAGATGCGCTGGGCAGCGCCCGCGTGAATATCCTGATGAAAACCTGGCGCAATCCGGTTATCGCGGATAACTACGAGCCGGGCTCCACCTTCAAGCTGATGACGGTCTCCACGGCGTATGATCTGGGTGCTGCCCATGCTGAGGACACCTACTACTGCGGCGGCTCCCTGCAGGTGGAGAACTGGGAGATCAAGTGTGCAAACACAAGCGGCCACGGCATGCAGACGCTGACCGAAGCCCTGATGAATTCCTGCAACGTAGCGATGATGCAGATTGCCCAGAGCGTCGGCATGGATCGGTTTTACAACTTTTACAAGGCGTTCGGCCTGACCGAGCCGACCGGCATCGACCTGCCGGGTGAGGGCAAGGGCCAGTTCCACAAGCTGGATGTTGCCAGTGACTGGAACGAAGTCGCACTGGCGACCGCATCGTTCGGTCAGCGTTTCACGGTTACGCCGATTCAGATGCTGAACGTGGTCTGCGCGATCGTGGACGACGGCAAGCTGAAAAAGCCGTATGTTGTCAAGGAAGTGCTGGGCGGAGACGGTTCGGTCAAGTCTACGAACGAGACCGAGGTGGTCCGTCAGGTCATTTCCGAGGATACCTCCGCTTACATGCGCGAGGCGATGGAGCAGGTTGTCGCAAACGGCACCGGCAAGAATGCCTATGTTTCGGGCTACCGCATCGGCGGCAAGACCGCAACGTCCGAGATCCTGCCCGAGTACGACAGCGATGGCAACCGCACGGATAAGGAGGACCGCTACACGGCATCCTTTATCGGTGTAGCGCCGATGGACGATCCGCAGATCGCGGTTCTGGTCGCCATCAACGATCTGCCGGAATCCGCGACGCATAGCGGCGGTACGATCGCCGCTCCGGTTGTCGGCCGCATCATGGAGGATGTGCTGCCGTATATCGGCATTACGCCGGTCTACGACGACAGCGAGAGCGACCGCCGCGAGCTGACCGTGCCGAGTGTATCCGGCAAGACGCGCGACGATGCGATTTCCACGCTGTCCGACGCAGGCTTTGACTGCATCATCAAGGGCGACGGCGATACCGTCACCGATCAGGTGCCGAATGCAGGCATGCGCATTGCGGCCAGCGGCAAGGTTATCGTCTACATGGGCGAGGAAAAGCCGACTGAGGCCGTTGAAGTGCCCGATCTGTCCGGCATGTCGCCGGATGAGTGCCGCGATACGCTGGAGGAGTACGGTCTGTACCTCAAGCAGAAGGGTGTTTCGTCCGCGCAGATCACAGGCGACACTACCGCGACCAAGCAGAGTCCGGAGGCCGGTACCAAGGTAAGCCTCGGTGCGGTTGTCACGGTAGAATTTTCTGATACAACGACGGTCAACGACCGATAGGAGGAAATTATGAAATTACAGGAACTTTTGAAGGATGTAGCAGTGAAAAACAGCACTGCCGCACAGGATATCGAGATCAAGGAAGTGCGTTACGACTCCCGCGCGGTACAGCCGGGCGACCTGTTTGTAGCCATCCGCGGCTACGCGACCGACGGCCACAAGTACATCGCCAAGGCGATGGAGCAGGGCGCGGCAGCCGTTGTCTGCGAGGAGGCGCCGGAGGGCGTCCCCGCAGTCGTTGTGGAGAATTCCCGTATCGCGCTGGCTGAGATTGCGGCAAACCGCTTCGGTCATCCGGCAGAGAGCATGGTCATGCTCGGTGTGACCGGCACCAACGGCAAGACCACCACGACCTACCTCGTCAAGCACATGCTTGAGGACGCAGGCCACAAGGTGGGTCTGATCGGCACCAACCAGAACCTCATCGGTGATGAAGTGATCGAGACCGAGCGCACCACGCCGGAATCCTACGAACTGCACGCGCTGTTTGCCCGCATGAGAGACGCAGGCTGCACGCATGTGATCATGGAGGTTTCCTCGCACTCCCTGGTGCTTGACCGCGTACACGGCATTCCGTTTGCGGTAGGCGCGTTCACCAATCTGACGCAGGATCACCTCGATTTCCACAAGACCATGGAGGAGTACCGCAAGGCAAAGGCGCTGCTGTTCTCCATCAGCAAGAAGGGCGTTATCAATCTGGATGATGCTGCGGCGGAGAAGATGCTCGCGGACGCAAAGTGCCCGTGCATGACGTTCTCCTGCGGCAAGCCGGAGGCCGATCTCGAAGCGACCGACCTGCAGCTGCACGCGGACGGCGTGGAGTTCACCGCACAGTATCAGGGCGAAAAGGCAGATGTCAAGCTGCCGATTCCGGGTCATTTCTCGGTCGAGAATGCACTGACCGCGCTCGGCATTGTGCTGCAGCTCGGCATGCCGCTTGCGGATGCGGCGAAGTCCATGGCAACTGCAACCGGCGTCAAGGGCCGTGTTGAGGTCGTGCCGACCGATACCGATTACACCGTGCTCATCGACTACGCACACTCGCCGGACGGCGTGGAGAACGTGCTCAAGGCCGTTCGCGGCTTTGCAAAGGGCCGTGTCGTTGCTCTGTTCGGCTGCGGCGGCGATCGTGACCGCACCAAGCGCCCGAAGATGGGTAAAATTGCGGCGGATCTCGCGGATTTCTGCGTTGTAACGAGCGATAATCCGCGCACCGAGGAGCCGAAGGCCATCATTGATGATATTCTCGAGGGCATGAAGGATTCGGATACGCCGATGCAGGTCATTGTCGATCGTCCGGAGGCGATCCACTGGGCACTTGCACACGCACAGAAGGACGATATCATCGTGCTGATGGGCAAGGGACATGAGACCTATCAGGAAGTAAACCATGTGAAGCACCACATGGATGAACGCGAGATCGTAGCGGATTTTTTCAATAAGTAAGAGCGGCAGACGGGCGCACACTGTGCGCCCCTACGCTCAATAAAGCAAAAGTAAAACCAACTGGGGGAAACGGCATGGAACGATTTACATTAGCGCAGGCGGCGGCATGGACACACGGCGAAGCGAGAGGCGAGGCGGCTCTGACGGCGGTCACGACCGATTCGCGGCAGATCCCGCCGGAGGCGCTGTTCCTGCCGATCAAGGGCGAGCGGTTTGACGCGCACGATTTCATCGGCAAGGCGATCGAGAACGGCGCGGCGGCAGTCATGAGTCATCGAGAAAACGAGGAATATCCGGTGCCGGCGCTGTACGTTGAGAACACCTCGCAGGCGCTGCTCGACCTCGCGGGCGGCTACCGCACGATGTGCGGCGGCAAGGTCGTCGGCGTGACCGGCTCGGTCGGCAAGACCACCACCAAGGAGCTGCTGTATGCCGTTCTCTCGCAGGGCTTCCGCGCACAGAAGACAGAAGGCAACCTGAACAATGAGATCGGTCTGCCGCTGACGCTCATGCGTATGACCCGGGATACCGAAGTGCTGGTAGCAGAGATGGGCATGAACCATTTCGGTGAGCTTTCCCGCATGACGGCGGCTGCCAAGCCGAATCTGGCGGTTATCACCAACATCGGCACCTCGCATATCGAGTTTCTTGGCTCGCGTGAGGGCATCTGCAAGGCCAAACTGGAGATTCTCGAGGGTCTGCAGGAGGGCGGCGCGGCTGTTCTCTGCGGCGATGAGCCGCTTCTGTGGGACAAACGCGAGAGCCTCGGCTGCAAGGTGGTAACTTATGGCATCGAAAATTCCGCCTGCGACCTTACTGCGGACTTGCACAGCGACGGTACATTTGATATAGTAAATAACGGTCTTGCCTCGGCGCACCTGCCGGTCGGAGAGAAATTCACCGCGAAGCTGAGTATTCCGGGCAAGCATAACGTGCTCAATGCACTGGCGGCGGCAGCCGTCGGTCTGCTGCTCGGTGAAACACCCGCGCTGATCGCGCAGGGACTTGTCAGCTATCAGGCAAGCGGCATGCGCCAGAACATCTATGAGCAGGATGGCTATCACATCTATGCGGACTGCTACAACGCAAGTCCGGATGCGATGGAGGCTACGCTGTCCGTGCTCGGCGGCATGGCCGGGGACGGCCGCCGGTTTGCGGTTCTCGGCTCGATGCTCGAGCTTGGCGATTACGCCGAGGAAGGTCATCGCCGTGCCGGTCGTGCGGCGGCGCAGTACGCGGACGCCCTGTACGCCTACGGTCCGGACGCAGCGGCCATGGTAGCCGGTGCCAGGGAGAAGGGCATGGAGCATGCGTATGCGTTCGACGACCAGACCGCACTTGTCGCGGCACTGCGCGAGGACGCGAAAAAAGGAGACGCGCTGCTGTTCAAGGGCAGCCGCGGCATGCGCATGGAACGCGCACTTGCAATGTTTTTAGGGGAGGAAGTTGAAGCATGAAACAGGCTGTGCTTGTTTTCGCGATCGCACTGGTGATTACGCTGGCTATCGGTCCGGCGGTCATCAATTATCTGCGAAAAATGAAATTCGGTCAGAAGATTCTCGAAATCGGACCGAAATGGCACATGAACAAACAGAATATTCCGACAATGGGCGGATTTATGTTCATTATCGGTATCGCGGCGGCAGTCATTATCGGCAATATCGTGATGGGTGAGATTTCGGTCTCGTCGCTTGCGGTGCTTGGCCTTGCCGTGGCGTACGGTGCGGTCGGTCTGGTCGATGACTACGCTAAGATCAAGAAAAAGGAAAACGCGGGTCTGACCCCGAAGCAGAAGCTGGTGCTCCAGATTCTGGTTGCCGGCGTGTTCATCCTCGTACTGTTCCTGGGGTCGAGCGGTCTGCCGCAGCTGTGGATTCCGTTCACGGGCATTTCGTTCAGCTGGCCGTGGCCGCTGTACATCGTGTTCGCGGCCTTCGTTATCGTCGGCGCGGACAACGCCGTCAATCTGACCGACGGCATCGACGGTCTGGCGGCAAGCGTTACACTTCCGGTTGCCATCTTCTTCGTGTTCGTCGGCTTCCGTCGCGGAGATATGGGCGTTGTGATCTTCTCGGCGGCACTCGCGGGTGCGCTGCTGGGCTTCCTGCGCTATAACTTCAATCCGGCCAAGGTGTTCATGGGCGATACCGGCTCGCTGTTCCTCGGCGGTGCGGTTGCCGGTCTGGCATTTGCGTGTGAAATGCCGCTCATCCTGCTGCTGGTCGGCTTGATCTACATCATCGAAACGCTGTCCGTTATCCTGCAGGTCACCTACTTCAAGGCGACCCACGGCAAGCGCCTGTTCAAGATGGCGCCGATCCACCACCACTTTGAAATGTGCGGCTGGTGCGAGAAGAAAATCGTGCTGGTATTCACCGGCATCACGGTTGTGCTGTGCCTGCTGGCCTACCATGTGGCGCTCGCACCGCTGTTTTAATTCGTAATTCGGAGGTAACCCTATGGCTTCGACAACTGGAAAGACGAATCCGCAGCACCGGCCGGCATCGCGCCGTCCCATGCCGCGGAATGCGCCGAGCGGCAAACCGGCGCGTCCTTCGCGGGAGCCGGTGCCGAAGGAGCGTTACCATACCGGCACCGCAAAGCCGAAGCGCAGACGCATGCGCAGCATGAAGGCGCACATCTGGGATACCGGTGTGTTCTTCTCGGTGCTGCTGCTGCTGATCACCGGTCTGATCGCGCTGTTCTCGGCAAGCTATACCAACGCGATGTTCTACAAGGGCAGCGCGACATACTTTATCATGCGTCAGGGCATTTTCGCCGCGATCGGTCTTGCGGCGATGATCGTTCTTTCCAAGATTCCGTACCGCATGTACGCGGGCATTCACAACATCATCATGTGGATATCGGTCGCGCTGCTGATTCTGGTTGTGATACCGGGCATCGGTACAACGGTTAATAATGCACAACGCTGGCTGTTCGGCTTTCAGCCGTCTGAGATCGCAAAGCTGACCGTCATCATCTGCTTTTCCTACTGGGTGGCGCGTGACCCGAAGAGCGTGCGCAGCGTCAAGACCATGGTGCAGCCGTACGGTCTGCTGCTGGCGCTGTACATCGGTCTGCTGTACCTGGAGCCACATACCTCGGCGATGATCATCATCTGCGGCATCGGCATTATCATCCTGCTGGCAGGCGGCATGCGCCTGTGGTACTTTGCGCCGATTCTGGGACTGGGTGCAGGCGTAGTTGCGGCATTCTATGTTGCGTTTAAGCATGTACGAGACCGTTTTGAGGTCTGGCTCAATCCGTTTTCGGATATGGCGAACAAAGGTCTGCAAGGCTCGATGAGCCAGATCGCCATCGGCTCGGGCGGCCTGCTCGGCCGCGGACTCGGCAACGGACTGCAGAAGCAGCTATACCTGCCGGAGCCGCATAATGACTTCATCTTCGCCACCTGGTGCGAGGAGATGGGTCTGATCGGCGCTCTGCTGGTCATTCTGCTGTTCGCGTACCTTATTTACCGCGGATTCCGTGTGGCGCGCTATGCACCGGATAAATTCGGCAGTCTTCTGGCGACCGGCATCACCGCCAAGCTGGCTATCCAGACGCTGATGAACCTGTTCGTTGTCACCGGCATCATGCCGGTAACCGGCGCGGCTCTGCCGTTTTTCAGCTATGGCGGCACAGCGCTGCTGCTGCAGCTCGGCGAGATGGGCATCCTGCTCAATATATCGCGGTATATGCGGATTGACGGAAGAAATCAGGATTAAGTTATGCCGATGGAGGCAATACCACATAATTGAACAAGAGCGATTTGCGAGTAAATTTTGCGTGCTGATTAGGCGCGGTTTTGCAGCAATACTTGATGTATTGCAAAAAAATGCAACGACATCAGGACGCAAAATTTCCGTAAAGCGCCGCAGTTTAATTGTGTGGTGTTGCCTCAAGGCTGTTTGCAGCATACAAACAGCCTTCGGTTTGTTCAAAAGCAGAAAATAACAATTTGGCTCTTTTCGCGCAATAGCGCGTATTTAATAGCATTTGCATAGCAAATGCCAAAAAAGCGGGAGCATGTATCGGCGCAGCGCGGCCGAGAAGCCGCGCAAGGGTAGCGCAGGATTTTTTGACTTTGGGAGGGAGAAAGTTTCCGTATGGGAACTTTCGGACGACTTTGGAACGGCCTGCGGTCCGTTCCTGCTTGTCGGCGAAACTGTAGTTTCGCGACAGCAAACTGTCAGGCAGTACCACATGATCCGGTAAACGGGCTTTGCCGGACCATGTGATCCTACCTTGCATTTGAAAAGTAACAAACAGGAGAGGGGAACTCAGTTTTGAAACTGTACATTACGGGAGGCGGCACGGGCGGTCACGTTACACCGGGTCTTGCCATTGCACGCTATTTTGAAAAAAAGCAGCCGCAGACGACGGTGCGTTTTGCCGGTTCGGCACGCGGCATTGAAAATAAGCTGGTCCCGCGTGAGGGATACCCGCTGGATACCATCGAGATCATCGGCATGTCGCGTTCGATGAGCCCGAAGGGCATTCTGCACAATCTGAAGGCGGCAAAGCTGGCTGTCTCGGCGGTCAGCAAGGCGAAGAAGCTGCTGAAACAGGCCAAGCCGGACTGCGTGATCGGCTGCGGCGGCTATGCGTCGTTTGCGGTGGTACGCGCGGCACAGCAGCTCGGCATTCCGACTGTTCTGCTCGAGGTCAACGCGCTGCCCGGCAAGGTAACGCAGATGCTCGCAAAGGACGCGGACCGCGTGCTCGTCTGCTTTGAACAGGCAAAGGAGCTGCTCGGCGGCGGAGATAAGATCATTCTGACCGGTGCGCCGGTGCGCGGTGAGATTCTGGCGGCAGACCGCGCAAAGGCACGCGAGAAGTTCGGTCTGACCGATGATGACCAGCTGGTCGTCTCCTTCTGGGGGTCGATGGGTGCAAAGTACATGAACGAGCACATGGCCGGTGAGCTGGCGCTCGAATGTAAAAACGGCGTGCCCTATCACCATGTTCACGCAACCGGTGCGGCGGCCTGTGAGTGGCTGCCCAGAATGGCGAAGGAGCAAGGCGCCGACTTTGATGAACACCCAAACATCGAAGTGACCGAGTACATCTACGACATGGCCGACCGCATGGCGGCGGCTGACCTGATCGTGTGCCGCGCAGGTGCGGCCACTCTCGGTGAGCTGTGCATGCTCGGCCGTCCGGCACTGCTGGTGCCGTCTCCGTATGTGGCGGAGAACCATCAGGAGAAGAACGCGCGCGCGCTCGAACAGGAGGGCGGCTGCCGTGTTCTGCTCGAGAAGGATGCCAACCCGCAGGTGCTGTACGACGAGATTCAGAATCTGCTGAGCGACCGCGACCGTCTGCACCGGATGGGGCACGACGCGACAAAGCTGGCGGCGCACGATGCAAGCGAGAAGATCTATCAGGAGATCCTCTGGGCAATCGAAAACCATGGCAAGAAGTAACAAAGAAGGGATGCTGTGATGAGACGCAGAAGGCGAAAAAAGCACACGCCCGACCAGATGGAGCAGCAGCGCCGCGGCAGGAAAATCTTTCGTGTGCTGGGACGCGTGCTGCTGACCGGTATTGTGCTGGCGGCTGCCGTGGTGGCGATGACCGTGTTCTTCAAGGTTAAGACCATTTCGGTGGAAGGCGCCAAGCAGTACGGCTCGGAGGAGCTGATCGCCGGTATGGATGTTCAAAAGGGCGATAATCTCTATCTGTGGAACAAAAACCGCGTATTGTCCGACCTGATGCACAGCTTTCCGTATCTGGAAAGCGCACAGCTGCGCCGCAGGCTGCCGGATGGACTGGTGCTGACTGTCACCGAATGCACAGCGGCGGCTGCCGTGAGGAATGAGGATAACACGTTCACTTATATCAGTGCGGGCGGCAAGGTGCTCGAGAACAACGCCGCGGACGGCGGTCTGCCGATCGTGCTCGGCGTTACGCTGAATGCACAGATCGGGGATTTCCTTGATACCGGCACGGATGCACACGTTGACGCCATGCTGAATGTGCTGGAGAACATGGATGCTGCCGGTCTGCTCGAAAAGATGAGCTTCCTCAATCTGAACGACCTGACCGATGTGCGCATCGGCTATGACAAGCGGTTCGACATTCGCGCAGGCGCACTGGACGATCTGACGTATCGTCTTCGGTTTGCACAGACCGTTATGAGCGATCGCCTTTCGGCATCGGATATCGGGCGGCTGTACTGGGATGCGCAGAACCGTCTGCACTTTGTGCCGGAGACGGCGGAGGATGTAGCACGCTCCGGTACCGATCAGGCAGGCGACAATCCGGTGACCTCGCCGGCGTACACCAATCCGGACGGCGAAGTCGGTACGACCGACAATACGAACGGCGATGACTCGACCGATTCGAGCAGCGACAGCTCGGACAGTTCGGATAACTCGGATTATTCCGATGATTCGGATTACTCGGACGATTCGTCCTATGACGATTCCTACGATGACGGCAGCTACGACGATTCCTACGACGAATCGTATTACGATGACAGCTATTATGACGACAGCTACGATGGCGAAGGCTGAGTTTTTCCTGCCTATACTGGCGAAAATAACCGAAAACACAGGAAAAAACGCGAAAAAATACAGCCTTTTTCCGTATCGCCCGCCGGTTTGCGGGAAAGACACGGAAAAGATTAAGTTTTTTTTGAGGAATTCGCTAATTCCTGTTGCAAAATAGAATAAATCGAGGTAAAATTAAAACAATAGGGGCGAAGTGCCCTCAAACGCGGTAATTGATAATCAAAGAACGATTCTTTATCATAAAACGGAGGACAACGACAATGGGTTTTGAGTTTGAACAGGGCTTGGATAACGTAGTAAACATTAAGGTCATCGGTGTCGGCGGCGGCGGCGGCAACGCTGTAAACCGCATGGTCGAGAACGGTGTACAGGGTGTTGAGTTCGTTTCCATCAACACGGATATGCAGGCTCTGAATTATTCGCAGGCCAGCACGAAGATCCAGATCGGCGAGAAGCTGACCAAGGGTCAGGGCGCAGGCGCAAATCCGGAGATCGGCCGCAAGGCTGCTGAGGAGAGCAAGGATCAGATCGCAGCGGCTCTCGCTAACACCAATATGGTATTTATCACCGCCGGCATGGGCGGTGGCACCGGCACCGGTGCAGCTCCGGTTGTTGCACAGATCGCTCGTGAGCTGGGCATCCTGACGGTCGGCGTTGTTACCCGTCCGTTCGCATTCGAGGGCAAGAAGCGTCTTGAGCAGGCGCTGAGCGGCATCGAAGAACTGAACAAGAATGTAGACTCCCTCGTTATCATCCCGAACGAGCGTCTGAAGTATGTATCCGAGCAGAAGATCACCTTCAAGAACGCATTCGAGATTGCTGACGGCGTTCTGCGTCAGGCAGTTAAGAACATTTCCGAGCTGATTACCGTTCCGGGCTTCATCAACCTGGACTTCGCGGACGTCACCTCCGTCATGAAGGACGCAGGCTTCGCTCACATCGGCACCGGCTCCGCTGCAGGCAAGGACAAGGCTGCAGAGGCTGCACGCGAGGCAATTTCCAGCCCGCTGCTCGAGACCTCGATCGACATGGCACACGGCGTTATCGTTTCCGTTATCGGCTCTGACGATATCGGTCTCGACGAGGTTGAGACTGCAGCTACCATGGTTCAGCAGGCGGCTCATCCGGATGCACACATCATCTTCGGTGCATTCATCGACGAGAACATGGACGACGAGATCCGCGTTGTTGTAATCGCAACCGGTTTCGACAATGTTCCGAACTCCGCAAAGATGAGCATGGACGGCAATAAGGACAAGGCTTCCGGCTCCACCGGCCTGTTCACCGAGGCTGCTACCGCAGCGGCTGACAAGAAGCCGGCTCGCGCAACCGCTTCCAAGCCGTCGTCCGATGTTGGCTCTGATGATGCTGCATTTGATGTTCTGATGCGCATCTTCGATAAGGACAACCGATAATCTAACTGATAGCTATTCAAAACAGCCCGTAACAGGGCTGTTTTGTCAGGTATGGGAAGGTTAATTTTAAGGCAACACCGCACAATTAAAGCAGCGGCGCTTTGCGGAAATTTTGTATTCTGATTTTGTTGCGATTTCTTGCAATACGGCAAGTATTGCTGCGAAACCGCGCCTCATCAGTACGCAAAATTTATTCGCAAATCGCTCTTGTTCAATTATGCGGTATTGCCTTAAATGAAATCCATATTAAAGGAGAGTGATCACCGTGAGTACGGACCCTGGAAGTAGACAAATAAATATTACTCGCGGTGGCATTTTCGAGGAGTGCCGCTGCTGAAAGGCGGTATAATATGGTTGAATTTTTCAAAACGGTGGACGGCCGCATCACAGAAGTGAGCGAGTTCACCGAGGGCTGCTGGGTCAACATGGTGCATCCCAGCTCGGACGAGCTGGAGCAGATCGCGCAGGCGGCTCAGGTTGAGGAAGAGTTTGTTCGCGCGGCGCTCGACCCGGAGGAAAGCTCGCGTGTCGATACCGAGGACGAGCAGCTCCTTATGATCGTCGATATCCCGATGGTGGAGAAAAGCTCGGTCGAGGACGGCGGACAGATGTTCACCACCATTCCTATGGGTATTGTCGTGGCGCAGAATGCGGTCATCACGGTTTGTCTGGAGGACAGCATCATCCTGCGCTCCATCGCGGAAGGTGCGGTAAAAGGCGTGCATACCTCGCTCAAGACGCGCTTTGTGTTCCAGATTCTGCTCCGCATTGCGGGCCGGTTCCTGAAAAATCTGCGTATGATCGAGCGTGACTTTACCCGCATCGAGAAGCGCCTGTACGACTCCCTTAAAAATGAGGAGCTGATCCAGCTGCTCGGACTGAGTAAATCGCTGGTTTACTTCTCCTCGTCACTCAAGGGCAACGAGGTTACGATGGAAAAGGTGCTGCGCGGCCGCGTGCTCAAGCTGTACGAGGACGACCGCGACATTCTGGAGGACGCGCTGATCGAGGTCCGTCAGGCCATCGAGATGGCGAATATCTATTCCAACATTATGGCGGGTACGATGGATGCTTATGCTTCCGTTGTTTCCAACAATCTGAATATCATCATGAAGGTTTTGACCATCCTGACCATCATCATGACGATTCCGAATATCGTGTTCGGCTTCTTCGGTATGAATATCGGCGAAGGACAGATACCGGGCGACTGGGTCTGGTGGATGCCGCTGGCCATTACGGTGGTTGGCTGCTTCTTTGCATGGTGGATGCTGAAGAAGAAAAATCTGGACTGATACAAGCTGCGCTTCCGAGAAATACTCGGAGGCGTTCTTTTTTGCCTTCTGTACGCATAGAATGAAGCAAAAGCAGGAGGGACAATGCCATGATCGTTTTTGCGGCAAAGGTGTCGGTGAGGAAAATCGTAGTGGGCGTGCTGGCGGTCGGGCTGGTGCTGGTCGGCGCGGCAGCGCTGCTGCCGAAAACGGCAGAGGCGGATACTGCGGTCAGCGCTGAAGGTGCAGCGCTCAGTGCAAAGCTGAAAACGAACGAGGACCGGGTGGCTCTGCTGACCGCATGCGGCTGGTCGGTGGAGAGTGAACCGGTCGGCACACAGGAGGTGCAGATACCCGATACCTTCGATGAGGTATATGAGCAGTACAACGCTATTCAGCAGGCGCAGGGACTGGATCTTACGCCGTATCAGGGCAAACGCGCCACGCTGTATACCTACGCGCTGACCGCCTATCCTACCGGGGAGCAGGGCGTGACCGCCAACCTTTTGGTGCGCAGCAACCGCCTGATCGCAGCGGATATCACATCCGCACAGACGGATGGATTTGTGCATGGCCTGCTGGATATGCCGCAGACCTGACAGTGGTTGACAATGACTTTCGGAAATTGCATAACTGTGCAATTCAACGAAAAAGTTATCATAGGTTTATGGTATCTATTGGTAACTTTCGGGGGATTGCACTTTTTTTGCATTTAGCTATTGTGCAATTTGCGAAAAAGTGTTATCCTTATAAAAGAAATGTATTGGCGGAGGGGACAAAATGCCACAGATGCGATTGGACAAATTGCTGTCCCACCTGAACTGCGGCAGCCGCAAGGAAGTGCAGGCACTCATTCGTGCGGGACGCGTCTCGGTGGACGGCACCGTGCAGAAGGATCCGGCGTTTAAGGTCGATCCCGACCGGTCGCAGACGGCGGTGGATGGCACCGTGCAGCGCTACCGCGCACAGCGGTACTATATGCTCAACAAGCCGATGGGTGTTATCACGGCAAGCCGTGACGAGCGTCACGATACCGTGCTTGAGTTGTTTCCGGCCGAGTTACGGCGCGGCCTGTTTGCGGTGGGAAGGCTGGACAAGGACACCGAGGGACTGCTGCTCATCACGGACGACGGCGCGCTCAGCCATGCGCTGATGAGTCCGAATCGCCATGTCGAAAAAGAGTACGAGGCGGTCGTGGACGGCGCGCTGGCAGCGGATGCAGTCTCACGCTTTGAGCAGGGCATGACCCTGCGGGACGGCACGGAATGCAAGGCGGCGAAGCTGGAAATCCTCGAGACCGAGCCGGAGCTGCGCGTGCGTGTGACGCTCAAAGAGGGCAAATACCATCAGGTCAAGCGCATGATCGCGGCAGTCGGCGGTACGGTAACGGCGCTCAAACGCCTGCGGCTGGGTGGTCTCTGGCTGGATAAAATACTCGCGCCCGGCGAATTTCGGGAACTGACACAGGAAGAATTGGAAAAACTTGCCTCGCAAACTTAAAAAACTTAAAAAATCTACAAATTTTTTTGAATTTTTTGTACAAAAATGCGCGGACATGTGATATAATGACTTAAAATGTATAGAGAACTTTTGGCGTTCTTGTGAAGAATGTCATAGGCAGAATCACCATTAGCGGTGAGAACACCATTAGGAGTAAGCGTTTCGGCGGACGGATGCGGAGTAAAGCGCCGGGGCGCGTGAAAAAGACGGGAAAGGTGATGGAAATGGCTTCGAGATTGTTCCAGTCGATTGTTTTGCAGATGAAGGATACGGTGGATCGTACGATCGGCATTGTTGACGCAAGCGGTGCGGTTGTAGCATGTACCGATCTGCCTCGTATCGGTGAAATGCGGGAGGAAGCAATCACTGAGCTGGGCTTCGCCGGCGAGATCGTTCGTTTCGGCGGTTATACTTATCATACAACGGGCGACCGTGCGTCGCGTCTGGAATACGCCGTATTCGTACAGGGCGAGGACGAGCTGGCGCGCAGCATCTGCTCGCTGGTTGCGGTTTCGATCAACAATATCAAGACGCTGTATGACGAAAAGCACGACAAGGCTACCTTCGTAAAGAATATCATTCTGGATAATATCCTGCCGGGCGATATTTATATCAAGTCCCGCGAGCTGCACTTCGGCAACGATGTGCCGCGCGTGGTATTCCTCGTGCGCCAGCAGGCGCCGGCCGATGTTGCCGCAATCGACGTGGTAAACGGCATGTTCCCGGACAAGCAGAAGGATTTCGTGCTGCATATCTCCGAGACGGACATCGTTGTTGTCAAGGAGGTCAAGGCGGGCAGTGAGATCAAGGATCTGATCAAGCTGGCAGACTCTATCGAGGAGACGCTGCTCAGCGAGCTGTCGGTCAAGTGCCTGATCGGCATCGGCTCGGTATCCTCCCAGATGAAGGATATCGCAAAGTCCTTCAAGGAGGCTACGACCGCAATCGAGGTCGGTGCGGTATTTGACACCGAGAAGAACATCATCAGCTTCGAGAATCTGGGCATTGGCCGTCTGATCTATCAGCTGCCGATCACGCTGTGTGAGATGTTCCTGTCCGAGGTATTCCGCAAGGGTTCGATTGACTCGCTCGATCAGGAGACGCTGTTCACGATTCAGAAGTTCTTCGAGAACAACCTGAACGTGTCCGAGACCTCGCGCAAGCTGTTCGTACACCGCAATACGCTGGTGTACCGCCTTGAGAAGATCAAAAAGCTGACCGGTCTGGACCTGCGTGAGTTCGATCACGCGATCGTATTTAAGGTAGCGCTTATGGTTCGAAAATACCTTGCAAGCCGCGAAGAAGGTACCAGATAATCGCTGTCTGTTCATAAAATCTACACAGAAAAAACGTAAATTGTGCAATAATGCCACAGTTTGTCGGCTTGCGCATAAACATGATATCTGTTATAATAGACAAAGGTGTATATGTTTACACCTTTGTCTTTTTTGTTTGCTGGAAGGCGAAAATGCCCAATCCGGGGCATTCGCACGCCTTCTGCGTTGGCACCGAGGAGGATTGCCTGTGATACGAATGAGTGAAGCCACCGTGGTTTACGAAAACGGAACCCGGGCGGTGAACAAGGCGAGTCTGCGTGTAGACGAGGGAGAATTTGTCTTTCTGGTCGGCGCGTCCGGCTCGGGTAAAACCACGATCATCAAGCTGCTGACCGGTGAGGTTCGGCCGAGCGAAGGCCGCGTTATCGTCAACAACTACGATATCGGCAGAATGAAAAAGCGGCAGATTCCGTATCTGCGCCGTACATTGGGCGTTGTCTATCAGGATTTCCGCCTGATCAACACCAAAACCGTTTACGAGAACGTCGCATTTGCCATGCGCGCCATCGGCGCCAAGGGCAAGGCCATCAAGCAGCGCGTGCCGTATGTGCTCGATCTGGTCGGCCTGGCCGACAAGGCGCACGAGAAGCCGATGAATCTTTCCGGCGGTGAGCAGCAGCGTGTCGCAATCGCGCGTGCGCTGGTCAACAACCCGCGCCTCATCATCGCGGACGAGCCGACCGGCAACCTCGATCCTGCGCGTTCGCTGGAGCTGATGACCCTGTTTGAAAAGATCAACGAGCTTGGCACGACCGTGCTGATCGTAACGCACGAAAAGGGTCTGGTAGACGAATTTGAAAAGCGCGTTGTTGTGATCGACAACGGTGAAGTCATCAGTGATCAGACAGGTGGGTATTATCAGATATGAGATCAATCGCTTACTATTGGAAGGAAGGCCTGCGCAACATTTTCAAGCACGGCTTCATGTCCGTGGCGGCCGTGGTGATCATGGTCGTAAGCCTGCTGCTGACAGGTACGGTTACGCTGGTGGCCTACAACATTACGAATAACATTACGAGACTGCAGCAGTCCAACCAGATCGTAGTCTGGATCGATGATTCGCTTACCACGCGTGAGGCGAAAACGCTGCAGACGCAGTTCGAGAAGATCGACAACATTGCGTCGATCGCCTTCGAGGACCGCGATGTCGCGCTGGAGCAGTACCGCAAGGAGCTGGGCGACGACGCGGACATCCTCGAGGATTACAACGCGGACAACAATCCGCTGCGCAACAGCTATGTGTTCACCCTGAGTGATTCCATGCAGGCGGACGCAACGATCAAGGAAATCGAAGCGGTTGACGGCGTTGCAAGCGTGCGTGCGGATGAGGATGTTATCCGCAAGCTGGTTCAGATTCAGCGCGTGTTCAACATGATCGCGGCAGCTATGATCGTTGGTCTGGCTGTTATCTCGATCTTCATCATCTCCAATACGGTAAAGCTGGCCATGTTTGCCCGCCGTGAGGAGATCTCCATCCAGAAGATGGTCGGTGCGACCAACTGGTTTATCCGCTGGCCGTTTGTCATCGAAGGCATGGTGCTCGGTCTGGTTGCCGGCGGACTGGCATTCCTCGCGGAATGGGGTCTGTACACCGAGCTGTACAACGTGGCAGGTACGGTTTCGCTGTCCTCGTTCCATCTGCTCTCGTTCGATGTGCTGCGCTGGTGGGTGCTCGGCGTGTACTGCGGTGCAGGCGCGTTGTTCGGCATCGGCGGTTCGGTAACGAGTATCCGCAAGTTTATGGATGTATAACGACTGCATAAAGGAGCGAATGTTTCAATATGATGAAAAAGAAAACCGTGCGCCTGATCTCCTGCATTATTGCGGGCATCCTGGTCGCAGCGATGGTGTTCTCGATGATCGCCTCCGGTCTGGTTTATGCCGGTGCGGTGAGCAGTAAGGAACTGAAAGGCAAGCTGTCCGATCTGGAGGATCAGAAGGCATCGGTCAAGGCGGAGCTGGATAGTCTGGCAGGCAAGGTGGATGAGGTTGCAAAGACCCGTGCCGCCCTGCAGAAAGAGATCAAGCTCACCAAGGAAGAAATTACGACGGTAACCGCGTATATCGACCGTCTGCAGGACCAGATCGACGTCAAGACGACCGAGCTGGATGCTGCGATCAAGGCGCTGGACAGCAAGAAGGAGCGTTTTTCTGAGACTGTCCGCACGACGTATGAGCAGGGTGAGACCAGCTATCTGGAGGTTCTGCTGAACGCATCCAACTTCTCTGATCTTCTCAGCCGTCTGGAGATTGTTTCCGCGATCATGGACGATAATAAGAAGATCGTAGCGGAGTACACCGCTGCCAAGGAGGATATTCAGCAGAAGCGCGATGACCTGCAGGCTACCCAGGACGAGCAGGTACAGTATCAGGAAAACCTGAAGTATAAGGCTGAGGAGCTGAAATCCAGCGAGGAGCAGCAGAAGGCACTGCAGAAGAGCCTGCAGGCGTACCAGAAGGAGCAGAAGGCCGAGTACGAGCGCATCACCAGCGAGATGGACACCGTAAGTGACCAGATCGCAGAGCAGTCCCGCAAGGAAGCTGCTGCGGCAGCAGCAGCGGCAGCGGCCGCAAAGAAGAAGGGCGGCAGCTCGTCCTCGTCGAGCAGCAGTTCGGCGGGCAATCTGAGCAGCGCAACGCTGACAAGCGGCACGTTCACTTGGCCGCTTCCGGGTTACACCAATAATTCGAGTGCCTATGGCTGGCGTGTACATCCGATCTACGGTACCCGCAAGTTCCACAAGGGCGAGGATATTCCGGCACCGACCGGCACACCGATCGTAGCAGCCGCATCCGGTACGGTTACTACCGCAGGCTGGGTTTCCGGCTACGGCAACTATACCGTTATCAATCACGGCGGCGGCGTCATGACGGCTTACGGTCATCAGTCTGCGATCCATGTTTCGGTTGGTCAGACGGTTTCCGCCGGTCAGACCATCGGTCTGGTAGGCTCTACCGGCAACTCGACCGGTCCGCATCTGCACTTTGAGGTGTATGTAAACGGTTCGACGCAGAACCCGATGAGTTACTTCAACTAACGCAATTACATAAAAGGGGAGAGTGTAACGCTCTCCCTTTTCTCGTGGAGGAGGACAAACCATGAAAAAACTGCGGGAGAGACAGGTCTCTCTGCGGACAGCGCTGACCATGTGTGCTGCGGCAGGCGCGATAACGGCAGTCATCTGCCTGATTTCCACCGGCTGGAACACCAACGAGGTCGGGAAAAAGCTGCGTGAGATCGACCGGCTGGTATCGGACAAGTACGTTGGTGAACTGGACGCGGACAATGTTGCGGATTATGCTGCGGCAGGCTATATTACCGGTCTGGGAGACAAGTGGTCGTCGTATATTCCTGCGGAAAACTACGAAGCCTACCGCATGAGCGGTGAGGGCAAGGGCTGCGGCATCGGCGTTTCGGTGACGAGCACCGAGACGAGTATTCGCGTTACGCTCGTGTATGATGATTCGCCTGCGGCGAAGGCCGGCATCGAAAAGGGCGATTACATTCTCGGTACGGGAGATCTGACGACCGAAAAGGACGGTTCGAGTGCGGTTATCAGCGCGATTTCCGGCAAAGAGGGGACCGATGTGACCGTCACGGTCAAGAAGGCAGACGGCTCCGCCAAGGAACTGACCATGCAGCGTGCCGTTGTCACGCAGAAGATGGCATGGGGCAAAATGCTGAATGATAAAATCGGCTACATCCGCATCGAGAACTTCCATGACGGCTGCGCCGATCAGTTCAAGACGGCGCTGCAGTCGCTGACCGACAGCGGCGCACAGTCGCTTGTCATTGACGTGCGCCACAACGGCGGCGGTCGTGTCAAGGAGATGAGCGCGGCACTCGATCCGCTGCTCGGCGAGGGCACCATTATGACGCTGCGCATGAAAAACGGCTCGGAGACCGTTTACACCTCGGATGCAGACCGTATTGACCTGCCAATCGCGGTGCTCATTGACGACCAGAGCATTTCGGCGGCAGAATTTTTCGCGGCGGCGCTGCAGGAGTACGACCGCGCAACGCTCGTCGGCACGCACACCACCGGCAAGGGACGCGCTCAGCGCACCTACCAGCTGAGCGACGGCTCGGCGGTCAATCTGTCTGTCGAAGAATACTTTACGCCCAAGGGCAAAAGCCTTGCGGATGTCGGCATTGCGCCGGATATTGAGGTGAAGCTGACCGATGAGCAGACGCAGAACTTTTTCTTCCTGACGCCGGAAACCGATCCGCAGCTTCAAAAAGCGATAGAAACTGTGGGATAATCGAGCACTCCGGCAGAAAATCGGACAGAAAATGGTCGAATCGCTTGACATGGCATTGGTGCTTAATTTATAATATAGTGTACTGTACGGCTCGAAAGCCGATGACACTGAGTAAGAAGGGTTTGCAAACATGGCAAAAGAAATTAAACTGACACAGGAAAGTCTGGACGCATATAAGGACGAACTGGAATATCTGAAAACTACCCGTGCGGATGAGGTTGCAGAGCAGCTGAAGGAAGCACGCTCCTTCGGCGACCTGTCCGAGAACGCCGAGTACGATGAAGCCAAGAACGAGCAGGGCAAGCTGTATTCCCGCATTGCCGAGCTTGAGGAGATCATCAAGCACGCAGTCGTTGTAACCGGCGACAGCTACGCTGCAGACGAGGTTTCTCCCGGCTGCCGTTTTATTGTTAAGGATCTCGAGGAGGACGAGGAAGAGGAGTACCACTTCGTCGGCTCTCAGGAGGCCGATCCGATGGACGGCAAGATCTCCGATGAGTCTCCGTTCGGCAAGGCTATGCTGGGCAAGAAGGTCGGCGATGTTGTTGAGGTCGAGGCACCGATCGGCATCGTAAAGTACGAGATCCTCAAGATCGAGAAGTAAATTACCTTTATCGCAAGTGAAAAGCGAAGTCACTATTTCAGGTAACACCAAACAATTTGACAAAGGCGAGTTGTTTGGCGCTGCCGTCAAAAATTTTATGAAAGATGGGGAAGATATGGCAGAACAGCATCAGGCGCAGGATCAGCACGAGCAGACCGCGGAGGAACTGCACGAGCTGAAGCGCATTCGCCGCGAAAAGCTGGCAGAGCTGCAGGCTGCGGGCAAGGACCCGTTCCAGCAGGTTCGCTTTGAGCGCGATCATTATACCACCGATATTCACGAGCATTTTGATGAGTTGGAAGGCAAGACCGTTCGTCTGGCAGGCCGCATGATGTCCAAGCGCATCATGGGCAAGGCTTCCTTCTCGGATATGCGCGACCGCTACGGCCGTCTGCAGCTTTATATCAAGCGCGACAACGTAGGCGAGGACGTATACAAGGGCTACAAGAAGTTCGATATCGGTGATATCATCGGTATCGAGGGCGAGGTATTCCGTACCCAGAAGGGTGAGATTTCGGTTTCCGTAACCGAGCTGACGCTGCTTTCCAAAAACCTTGCACCGCTGCCGGAGAAGTGGCACGGTCTGAAGGATACCGATATGCGTTACCGTCAGCGCTATGTTGACCTGATCGTCAATCCGGAGGTACGCGATACCTTTGAGAAGCGCTCCGCTATCGTGCGCGAGATCCGCAACTTTATGGATTCCCGCGGTTTTATGGAGGTTGAGACCCCGTGTCTGAACACCATTCCGGGCGGTGCTGCGGCTCGTCCGTTCATCACCCATCACAACGCGCTGGATATTGATATGTATCTGCGTATTGCGACCGAGCTGCACCTCAAGCGCCTGATCGTAGGCGGTCTGGAGCGCGTATACGAGATCGGCCGTATTTTCCGCAACGAGGGCATGGACACCAAGCACAATCCGGAGTTCACCACCATCGAGCTGTATCAGGCATACACCGATTACCACGGCATGATGGATATTACCGAGGACATGGTAATCCATGTCTGCGAAAAGGTTCTGGGCAGCACCAAGGTGATGTATCAGGGCGTGGAGATCGATTTCTCCAAGGGCTGGAAGCGCATGACCATGGCTGAGGCTGTCAAGGAGTATGCCGGCATCGACTTTATGGCACTCACTCCGGAGGAGGCGCTCGAAGCCGTTAAGGCGAAGGGCCTCGAGATCGAAAAGGGCAAGGAGAGCTGGGGCGACCTGATGAGCCTGTGCTACGACGAGTACGTTGAGGAGAATCTCATGCAGCCGACCTTCATCACCGATTACCCGGTTGAGATTTCTCCGCTGGCAAAGCGCAAGCCGTCCGACCCGCGTCTGACCGAGCGCTTCGAGTGCTTTGTTTACGGCCGCGAGCTGTGCAATGCATTCTCCGAGCTGAACGACCCGATCGACCAGAAGGAGCGCTTCGAGCGTCAGGTTGCTCTGCGCGCCGCAGGCGACGAGGAAGCCGGCATGATGGACGAGGATTTCATCAATGCGCTGGAATACGGTATGCCTCCCACGGGCGGCATGGGCATGGGCATTGACCGTCTGGTCATGTTCCTGACCGACGCTGCATCCATTCGCGACGTTCTGCTGTTCCCGACAATGAAGCCGCTGGACTAAAAAGTCTAGATATACCGTCACTTTTGGGCATTGTGGGATTGGTTTGACACCAATTTGACACCACATATGAACAAAATGGCTTTACAGAAAGTAAGGAGTTATCCGTTTGGGATAGCTCCTTTTTTCGAATTCTTTTTATGAAGAAATTTCAAGCAAAACACTCCTTTCTCTCATAAAGAGATAATTGATGTATGTGCGTACTGATTAAATTTAACGGAGCAGTGTCTCCTCTTTACAATCAAAACATATATGTTGCGGCATACGTTCTGTACGAGGATGATTCTGGGCGGAATAGACTTGAAAACAGTCCAGATTATCATGGGGCACGCAAATGCCGAAACAACCATGCGCGTTTATGCAAACGTGACCAAAGCGCAAGCCCAGAATGAGATGATGCGAATGGAGGGAAAGATGAAGCTGAAGTAGAATTATGCAACTCAAATCCTGTTTGAGGACACTTGGTTTTTCTGCTACCAATGATATATTTGCGGAAAATGCGTGGTATTTCAGAAATGCACTTGTCCGTGCAAACTATACGAACCTGCAGGAAGGTATTCACGAAACAACGGAGTATCTGGAAGTGTTTTTCAGAAATCTGCTTTTGAACGAGAAGAATGAGCTTCATAATCGCAATCTACATATAAGTGGACTTTTGAATGAAGAAAAAGTGGATATGGGAAATGCGAAAGTGGATATTGAGAATGAAAAAGTGGACATTGAAAGCGTGCTTTCCGAGAAAGGCAGTAATTTCTCAGTAAAAACGACGGTTCATATTCATAGACTCTTTTGTGAATGCTACCCTAATAGTTGGCCACAGGAGATGCGGGAGGTTTGACGGTTACGTTATAATTTGAAAAATACGATTGACATACGAGATAAACAGGGCTATGCTTGTATTGCAAAAAAGCAAGCTCTTGACAGTGCATGAGGAGGAATTATCATGACATCACTTTTTCCAAGAGAGGAACACGCCGAAGCACTGTTCCACAGAATTCTGAGCAATCCGGGTGCAGAGCAGCAGTTGTACGAAACCTTCTGCATGGAGCAGGAGAATGCATCGTTTGAGGATGGCGGCGGTGCAGAGTGCAGCTTTGCGAAAGCGCTTTTGCAGGCTTACGAGAACCGCGATATTTCCGCGCTGACGATTGCGCTATGCAATAACACGATGTTCGATCTGCTGCGCACAGCCTATCTTATTCCGTATCGCTTTCATGGCAAAAACGGCGGGAATCCCAGACTGCTGACCGATGCGAACGGTGAGGTGCGCGAGGAATACCGCAATGCCGTCTCGGCACGAGAGCTGCGCAAGTTCCACGATATTTACCGTCAGCACCTGTCTGTACCGCGTGCGGCGCTCTACCTGGCCGATGGCAGTCATCTGCGCCACAAGTACACCAAGGACATGCAGGTGCGGGAGATGTATTCGCCGTCCCGCCGCGGCGTGCTGACGCTGTACGCGCTGCCGGATACGGTCGAGCAGGGTCTGACCGAAGCACAGGCGTACAACATCGTCTGGGACGCATTCAATGAAATCCAGCAGAGGTGTCCGACCGCGATGGTATTCTACGGTCAGGACACCGGCTACAAGTTGCAGAAAAGCCACGATGAACTGGGCGTTCTGCTGCCGCTTAAGGAGTTTGAACATAACATCCTGCACCATCTCGAGCAGGTGGACGGCATTGTGCTGCGCTGTCGTGAGAAGATGATCCATCAGGCTGGCAAGGACTCGCTGCCGCTGTAAAAAGCATAACAAAACCGCTGCTATGAGGAAAACTCACAGCAGCGGTTTTGGCTTGTCTGCAGAAAATCAGGTGCAGTAACGGAACATCTTATCCGTCATAATACGGGCGAAGATCAGTCCGAGCGGAAGCGCGAGAATGATCAATGTGGCAGACGCGAACCACGAAGCGGAAATGCTCAGGTTCATCATACCGAGATTGTAAATTGCGCGGTAGAGATACAGGCCGGGCACCATAATCACAATAGATGGCACTGTAATCGCGATGCGCGGAAAACCGGAGTGCTTTTTGTACGCAGAAGCCAGCAGTCCGGCGATCATGGCCGCGAAAAATGCGGCAGCCGCAGGCGGCAAAGATGCAAGGTCAACCAGCTCCAGACGCAGCGTGTTGGATATTGCGCCGATAACCGCGGCGGACATCGCCAGTGGTACCGGGCTGTTGAACATGATCGAAAAGCCGAACACACCGCAGAAGCTGGTGAGCAGGCGGAATACGATATACTGCAGCATGCTGAGGTTCAGCGGCAGAAAATCTACCGGTTTGAGGTGCAGCGCGAGCGCCATCAGCCATGCGGCCATCGTGGCAATCAATACGATCATTACCGCGTAGCTGAGCCGTTCGAGACCTGACCGCATATCCAGCTTGGCCATGTCGATGCCGCTGGTGATGAACGGAAATCCGGGAATGATGAATAGCATGGAGCAGATGTAGCCGGCTTCGTGCTGGACATTGATGCCGCAGGTCATCTCGGCAATCTTGAGACAGCCCGCGTACACCAGACAGGCTGCTGCGACCGAAACAGTCGTGCAGAGCACAAGCGTCAGATGGTGCTTGGACAGCTTGCAGCGCACGGCGTTGCCGATACCCGCGCCAAAGAATGCGAGTATCATCTCGACCCAGCCGCCGCCGAGCAGAAACGTAAATGCACCGCAGGCGAGGGCAGCCGCCAGACCGAGCATCAGTGGCGAATACAGTCCGTGCACCTGCTCGATTTCGTCAAGGTGGGTGTGCAGCTGCTCGCCGGTCATACGGGAGCAGATGTCGGCAAACTCAGCGACGAACTGCTCGAGTCGGTTGAGCTTTGAGGTGTTGACGCCTGTGCTGGTCAGCGTGAGCGTTTGCGAAAATGCCTGTTCACCGTCAAAGCAGGTGTATTCGATCGAGGTCAGACCAATGTCGGCTGCACAGACCAGCCCCAGCTCCTCCGCGAGCGTGTTCATCGAACTGCGGACACGCCATGCACCGGTGCCGCATGAGAGCAGCATCAAGCCGGTGCGGCCGATGACGGAGGCCTTCTCGCGCAAGGGCGCGGCAGAGATCGGTAGAGTAGTATCATGTGATGTGTAATCGTGCCACGCAATGTGCATGTGGTTGGGGCGAAAAGCAGTTTGCGGCATAGTAATGCACTTCCTTATATGGCTGTATTGTAGTCGTTCTGTGCAGTAAAGTCAATAGATGAATGTAGAAAACGTCTGTTCAATTATTTGTAAAAGAAATTCCTGTTGGGTGTGGAATTTAGCCTTACAAACTTATTCGCTGTTCACCTGTAGTGGTAAAAATCACATATTTTGCAGAGTCGCCGTATTCTGAGCACTTTGCCTGTGAAGCTTTCAGTAGTTTTGCTTTTTCAACTTCTTTATTAATCTCATATATCTGCTTCTTGGCCAGTTTGGGATTAAAAGTAACAATCCTTTTTTCTGTTATCTTGAACTTTTTAATTTTTCCTGTTTCGGAGTCCTTGAATTTATATTCAAACTCATCTACACATTCTTTGATGCGGTATAAAAGTATTAAGCAGTTAAAAACAAAAATCCAAGAAGATATTTACTAATCTTATTGACATAGAAAAATAAATGAATATAATCATAGTTGAACAACTATTCAACTAAAATTATACGAGGTAAGTGTATGCCTAAACCGTCTTATATTTGTAATTGCGATGTAATTCATGAGGATATTGTGAATGATGTGAAATCCAAGATGCAACCCAAAGATGATTATATCCAGTTGGCATCTTTATTTAAGCTATTTGGAGATGGTACCAGAGTACAAATCTTACACGCTCTGGAACAGAGTGAGATGTGTGTATGTGATCTTGCTGTGCTACTGGGGGTAACGAAATCCGCAATCTCACACCAGTTAAAGGCATTGCGTCTTGCGAATCTGGTAAAATTCCGTAAAGAAGCACAGATAGTTTACTACTCGCTGGCAGATGATCATGTGAAAGAGATTATTGACAAGGGATTTGAGCATCTTTGGCAGAAATAATATTTTTAAATATTATAGTTGAGTAATTGAACAATTAAACAAATTATAGAGTAGGGATGCGCTGATTGCTGCAGGTTATGATCCGTATAAAAAATGCAATCCATAAAAATGTGTCAGATATTTAAAAAATATGGAAGAGGAAGGCTGTAGTTCTATATTGCAATACTTCTTCTTTGCGCATATTGGATATGTTGTTGAGGGCGACTGTTGCACGCAGAAGATAAGTTGCGCCGGTCTGCGATAATGTGCTGTTTGTATAAGGAAAAGGACAAGGAGTTATGATGAATTTTAGTGGTATATTGATTGGTGTGCTTACCTT
>NZ_CDRQNY010000008.1:0-82686 GCF_977037065.1 Butyricicoccus sp.
TCTTCCCTTGTATAAATTCCGAGATACATGCTCCCGGAATTTATGAATTTGCTTCGCAAATTCTATTTTATGCGTGCTGCCGCACGAAGCGTAAAAATTAAAATAATACTTTTTTGACAGACTGAAACCGCTCTTTCGAGCGGTTTTTTGTTATTTATCGGCAAATCGGAACCAGAACTTCGGTCCGATTTCGGTATTCTCCGCTCCGCAGGAGAAGCCATGCAGATCGAACACGGTTTTCGCGATCGACAGTCCCAGTCCGTCGCCTTTTGCGCTGCGTGACGGATCGGCCTGATAATACGCCTCCCACAGCCGCGGCAGCGCGTCCGCCGGAATGGCGTCGCCGGTATTCGTCACCGAGAGCACGCCGTCCGCGAGGTGCACCGTGATGCAGCCACTCTCGGGTGTATGCTGCACGGCGTTCTCAAGCAGGGCATCCAGCGCCCGCGCGAGCAGTGCCCTGTCTGCATTGACCTCGTATTCGCCCTGTGCTGCAAATTCGGTGCGAATGGTGGAATCGGCCGGCAGAGCCGCCTGCAGGCGCTCCTGCGCCAATTCTGCCAGAGAGAACGCCGTTCGCCGCAGAGCTTTTGCGCCGGTCTCCAGTCTCGACAGTTCGAGCATCTGCCGCACACTGCCGTCCATCCGCTGCGCCTGCTGCTGAATGACACCCAGATAGTGTGCCTGCTTTTCCGGTGCAAGGTTATCACCGAGCAGCTCGGCGGTGGCGCTGAGCACGGAGAGCGGCGTTTTCAGCTCGTGTGCGAGCGCGGCGGTCGTTTCGCGGCGTACCTGCTCTATGCGCTCCTGTTTGCGCCAGACGCGCAGCTGCGCACCGGACAGCACTGCCGCGCAGAATAGCGCCAGCACCAGACTGAACGCCCATACGGGAATCAGTACCGGCAGCAAGGCTTTGAGCGGATATCCTTCCGCCGCATAGGACACCAGCACAGCGCCGCTTTCCGCAAACGGACAATATCTGATCGTCCGCCGGTACGTTCGCACGAGCCACAGCTTCTCGACCGTTTGGCTGCTGTTTGTGCGGCTCGGGTATTCTGCCCATTCCCGCAGCGCCTGCCGCGCGGGCGAGGACAGGGATTCCGCAATCTGTTCGGTCGTGGCGCCGTTCGGTCCGGGGCACACCAAGCGACTCCAACTCATGGTTTTCAGCGTCAGACCTTTCACCTGCTCCGCGTCATATGCGCATTCAATCGTGCGCACCTCTCCGGTCGGCTCCCAAGTGCCGCTCTTGGTCGGCTCGATCGTGATGGATTTCAGATAGGCGTCATCGCGGTATCCGGGCACGCTGTCCGCCCACGCCTCAAAGGTCATCTTCGGCAGCGATTCTATTTTCGACTCGCCTGTGCCCGCACCCGCAAGAACCGCCTCGCACACCTCGCGCGGCTGACCGCTCATATCCACGCGGTACAGGTTGACTCCCTCGATCAACTCAAGCCACCAGCGGTTGCTTTGCAGAACTTTGCCGGAGTTCAGGTCGGTGATAGCGGTCTCGATGATCTGCAGATTGGGCGGGTCTGCGCTGTCCGCCATGAATACCGGCTTGCTCAATCGTCTGCGCAGTTCCGTCTCGTCCGTCGTGTCATAGCTCGAGGGATCAAGCAAAACATCGGTATCCTCTCCCATCAACTTGTCCGATTTGCTTTCCATTTCCGCCAGCATGAGCTTTGCACGCTGCTGCGACAGCAGGACGGTGAACACCGCCATCACTGCCAGCCAGAATGCAAGGAATCCCGCGCCGATTCGTGTGAAAAAGCTCCAAAAGGTTCTACGTTTGGTTTTCATCTCCGTCCACCTCCAGCTTGTAGCCGCGCTTCACCACGGTTTTGATGCAGTCCGCGTGCTGTCCCAGTGCGCGGCGCAGCTTTTTGATGTGCCCGTCGATCACGCGGTCCGTGCCGTCAAAATCCCAGCCCCACGCAAGATTAAGCAGCTCGTCCCGGGTCAGCACGCGGTTTTTGCGCTCCATCAGCGCCCGCAGCAAAGCAAATTCCTTGGGCGGCAGGTCGATGCGCCTGCCGTCCGCTGTGACAATCCCCCGTTCCGGGTCGAGTGACAGGGTACCCGCTGTCAGCGTATTCCCGGCATTGAGGCCCCGCGCTCGCCGCAGGAGCGCCAGTGCCTTGGCGTACAACACCGCCAGCGAGAACGGCTTGACCACATAATCGTCCGCGCCGAGGCCGTAGCCGTGCAGCTTGTCCTGCTCGTCCTCGCGCGCCGTGACGAACAGAATGGGCGCGTCTCCCTGCTCGCGTGCCGCGCGGCACAGCGCAAAGCCGTCCGTGCCCGGCAGCATGATATCGAGCAGCAGCAGGTCGAACCGCCGGGTCTCGATTAAGTGCCGCGCCGTGTCGCCGTCCGGCGCAGGCACGACCTTGAAATCGCCGCCGCTTTTCGCGGTGAAGTAGTCGGTCAGCACCTCACGCATGGCCTGCTCATCCTCGGCCAGTAAGATCGTTGCTTTCATGCTCTCTCCCTCCTTTGATTACAGTATAGCATGACCGTCTGCCCTTTTGATGTTCTTTGCAAATTTGGCCGAAAAAAGTTTTTCAAAAAAATTTGAAAAAAGATGTTGACATTATGGGGTTTTATTGATATACTAAATGAGCGTCAGAAAGACCCGCGGGTGTAGTTCAATGGTAGAATGTCAGCCTTCCAAGCTGAACACGTGGGTTCGATTCCCATCACCCGCTCCATTTTCTTCGAATGGGTTTGTCGGAATTGATATGCGCCAGTAGCTCAGCCGGATAGAGCAACTGCCTTCTAAGCAGTAGGCCGGGGGTTCGAATCCCTCCTGGCGTGCCATTTCCGTCGGCTGCAAACTTTATATGGTGGGTATAGCTCAGTTGGTTAGAGCATCGGATTGTGGTTCCGAGGGTCGAGGGTTCGAGTCCCTTTACCCACCCCATATAACCCTGTGACGCGCTGCGAACGCAGCGCGTTATCTTTAGGGTAACGCTGTTTCGAGCAAACGAATACGGGGGCGTCGCCAAGCGGTAAGGCATCGGCCTTTGACGCCGACATTCGCTGGTTCGAATCCAGCCGTCCCTGCCATTATGGCAGATTTTGAATCCTTGGATTCGAAAGGCGGCTCTTGAGAATAATCCGGTGGATTATTCGAACCGCCGTGGCTTTCCCGTTGGAAAGCGAATCCAGCCGTCCCTGCCATTACGGCATACGACTTAATTTCATACTCAGCGCAAAACTTTTTTGACCTGACCCAGTAGCTCAGTCGGCAGAGCACCTGCCTTTTAAGCAGGGTGTCCGGGGTTCGAATCCCCGCTGGGTCACCAAAATG
Source organism: Butyricicoccus sp. (assembly GCF_977037065.1). Lineage (NCBI taxonomy): Bacteria > Bacillati > Bacillota > Clostridia > Eubacteriales > Butyricicoccaceae > Butyricicoccus > Butyricicoccus sp. The sequence goes on from NZ_CDRQNY010000008.1 coordinate 3,317, forward strand.
GAAGTTTAGCTCAGCTGGGAGAGCATCTGCCTTACAAGCAGAGGGTCACAGGTTCGAGCCCTGTAACTTCCACCATTAAGCACTTACGAAAGTAAGTGCTTTTTCTTTTTATCTTTAGCAGAGGCCATTCTCGACACCGGTTTTGCTTGGCACACGAGGCGCGTATGCGCTACGCCCTGTCCGGGCGGCAGCTTTTTCAGCACCGGCTGAGCGGAGTACTCGAACTGCGTAAGCGTATTCGTCCCTAACGGACTGGATGTTTTTCGCTGAGATTCAGCGGGGATGTGCCTACCCGGCAGGGGCACAAGAGGGTAGACACCTACGGTTTCCACCCTCTGATTTTCATCCCTTTCCCTTGTTTGTTAGTCTGGCGCAGACCAGAGACCGGCGACCGCTCCGAAATGGGGAACGGCAGTCGGTTACCGTCGAGTGTCTTTCGTGAAATATTCGCAGTTCACAGACAGCGTACTGCTACACATACGGTTAAGGCGATACCGCAAGCGCGACACGAGGTGAATCGCCGAAGAGCAAGAGAGAGGTCCTGGGTGATAACAGTGCTGCACAACTCGTCGGTCTGGTGGCGATGGACAACACCTGCGAATCTAACAATTAGTACAATCTGCCCCACAAGGTGCGCCGAGGTCGGTACATCATCCGGAATGTCAACGGTCGGCTTGCTGCTGCCGCCGCCACCGCCGGACGATCTGCGGGTCCATACGCCGATCAGCTTGATGTCCTTGTCGATTTTCTCAATCACAGTTACGATTTCATTGGTGTCCTCCCTGCGCCAGCCGCTGAACGTGTAGCGGCTCTGCGAGGTGGTCTGTACCGGTGCGACGGTGTAGCTGCCGCCCTTCTTCACCTTGGCTGCCGCCGGAACTGCGCCTGCATCAGACGGAATGTCGCCGGTTACTTCGTAGGTTACGCTGCAGAACTGACCGTGTGCAGCCTTGAGTGCCAGTGCATCGGAAACAGCCTCTTCGCTAACCGTGTATTCATCAGCGTAGTAGGCATCGCCTTCACCATCACCGTTCCAGCGCTTGTAGGCATTGTCCGTCAGCTTTTCCTTGCCGTCGTGATACCAGCCTACGATCGGGTCGTTGCAGTCGTCCAGTACCCAGTCCTTGCCGACAGGTGTAAAAGTGAGCGAAGGTTCATAGGTATCTGTTACGCTGTAAATATCGTCGCCTGCAGTATCTGCATGGTTGTTATACAGCTGTGCACCAGCAGAAACAGTAATTTCACCTTAATTGCGAATACCGCCGCCATACTGAGTTTTGCTGCCGTTGTTCTTGATAACCGTGTCGGCACCGATTTCGATCATACCGCAGTTTCTGATTGCGGAAACTGCACAAATCTTCAGTTTTCAAGCAAAAAGGACGTGCCTTTTGGCACGTCCTTCCGCTTACGCTTTATCCAGCAGCTTGATGATCTCTGCGATCTTCTGCTCACGCTCGTTCTGATCTCCGGTCTCAAACGCATCCTGCACGCAGCCGGAAAGGTGTCCGCGAAGAACCTCTCTCTGCGCCTTATGCACCAGCGATTCAACCGCCTGCAGCTGCATCATAATATCCATGCAGTAGCGGTTGTCCTCGATCATTTTGAGCACGCCGTCGATCTGCCCGCGCGCGGTTTTGAGCAGCGGCTCGACCTTTTTACGATCTGCCATCATTTGATGTCAACCACCTCATAGCCCGCCTCGGTGACGGCTGCGGTCAGAACGGCATCCTCCGGCAGCGTTTTGCCCGAAACAACTGCCTTGCCTGCATCCAGATCGACCGCAACATCACAGCCGGCTGCCGCACCCTCGAGTGCCTTTTTGACATGTGCCACGCAGTGCTGACACATCATGCCATCAACCTTGATTGTCTTTTCCATAACATTTTCCTCCTTTTTATGTGCCGTAAGCGGCTTTTCGCCGCTTATGGGCAAAACAGCAGGCGTCCCCGCCGTTTTTCTCGGTGTTGCGCTGAAAAAGCGCAGGCGCAGCGCGTTGGATACCACGCAGACGGACGAAAGGCTCATTGCCGCCGCGCCGATCATCGGACTGAGCTTGATGCCGAACGGCACCCACAGCAGACCCGCCGCAATCGGAATGCCGATGCAGTTGTAGAAGAACGCCCAGAACAGGTTCTGGCGAATGTTGCGCATGGTCCGGCGCGACAGCCGGATGGCGTCCACCGCGTCCATCAGGTCGCTCTTCATCAGCACAACGTCAGCAGACGAGATAGCCACGTCCGTGCCTGCACCAATCGCAATGCCGACATCGGCACGCGCAAGCGCCGGTGCATCGTTGATGCCGTCACCGATCATGGCAACCTTGCGATTCTTGCCCTGCTTTTCGCGCACGATGCGCTCCTTGTCCTGCGGGAGCACCTCAGCGATCACATCGGTCACGCCAAGCTCGGACGCGATGGACTGGGCGGTTTTCTTGTTGTCGCCGGTGAGCAGCGTTACGTCGATGTGCATGCTGCGCAGCGCTTCGACTGCCGCCTTGCTGGTCGGCTTGAGCACGTCAGCGACCGCAAAAATGCCGACGATCTGACGGTTTGCCGCGAAGAACAGCGGCGTTTTGCCTGCTGCGGCGAACTCATCGCCCAGCTTCTGCATCGAGCCGGACAGCGCGAGGCCGTTTGCGAGCAGCATCCGGCGGTTGCCCGCAAAGCACGGCACGCCGTCCACGCTGGCGCGGATACCCTGCCCCTCGAGCATCTCAAAGTCAGTGACCGAACGCTCCTGCGCGTTTCTCTCGCGTGCATAGCGCACGATGGCATCCGCCAGCGGATGGTCGCTGCGGCTCTCGAGCGACAGCGCCAGCGAGAGCAGGTCAGCCGACTCCACGCCGAAGGATTTTACGTCGGTTACGACCGGACGGCCTTCGGTTACGGTGCCGGTCTTGTCCATGATAACCGCGTTGACATTGTGCAGGTTCTCCAGCGCCTCCGCCGACTGGAACAGCACGCCGTTCTTTGCGCCGACACCCGTGCCGACCATGATTGCGACCGGCGTAGCCAGTCCCAGTGCGCACGGGCACGAGATGACCAGAACCGAAATCGCGCGCGTGAGCGCAAAGCTCGGCGTTTCGCCGGCCAGCAGCCAGATAATTGCCGTCACGAGTGCAATACCCATAACGACCGGCACGAACACGCCCGCCACCTTATCCGCCAGCTTGGCAATCGGCGCCTTGGACGCGCCTGCCTCCTCTACCAGACGGATGATCTGGCTCAGGGTCGTATCGTCACCGACACGCGACGCTTTCATGACAACATAGCCGCTCTTGGACACAGTTGCACCGATCACGGTATCGCCGACATGCTTTTCGACCGGCATGCTCTCGCCGGTGATGGCGCTTTCATCCAGATAAGCGCTGCCCTCAGTAATCTCGCCGTCAACCGGCACGGACTGACCGCCGCGCACGATAACAAGATCGCCAACCTGCACCTGCTCAATCGGCAGCTGCATGGTCTGACCGCCACGGATGACCTCGGCGGTCTGCGGACGCAGGTCCATCAGTGCCGCGATTGCTTCGCCGGTCTTGCGCTTGGCACGCGCCTCAAAGAACTTGCCGAGCGTTACCAGCGTCAAAATCATGCCTGCGGACTCAAAATACAGGTCGTGCATAAAGCCGTGGGCTGCTTCCGGCGTGGGCGCAAGCGCGATTTGAATCAGCGCATAAATGCCGTACACAAGCGCGGCACCCGAGCCGACGGCGATGAGCGCGTCCATCGTCGGGGCACGGTGCAGCAGCGTTTTGAAACCGTTGATATAGTATTTGCGGTTGATAATGACGATCGGCAGCGTGAGGATCAGCTCCGTGAGTGCCAGATTGAGCATGCCGTCCATGCCTGCCGCATAGGACGGCAGCGGCAGGCCGACCATCTCACCCATTGAGAAGTACATCAGAACGACCATGAACACCGCCGAAACGATGATGCGGGTCTTCATTTCCTTCAGCGCCTCGTCCGCCTGCGGGCTTTGCGCCGGAGCCGAGGTCTGTTTGCCGTCGTCCACCGCAGCCGTGTAGCCGCCGGACTCGACCGCCTTTATAATCGTCTGTGCGTCGCACGCGTTTTCGTCGTACTCGACCGCCATGCTGCCGGCGAGCAGATTTACCTGCACGCCGCTGACACCCGGCACCGCCGAAACGCTTTTCTCCACATGGGCGGAGCAGGCCGCGCAGCTCATGCCGCCCACCCGAAACCGTTGTTTCATATCGCATCTCCTGTCTATGCCCCTCCCCCGATGGAGGGGGGCTTATTTACAGACACAGTATACACCCAGAGAACAGTATTGTCAAGAACGAAGTTAGCCTTGACGAACACCCATAAAATGTGGTATAATGTTTGCAATTAATGGTAGTTGAAGTAGTCCATAGGACGAAGTAGACGAAAGTTTACTTCGTCCTATTTTTTTGCGTTCAGCTGCATTTCTATTCGTTATCAAAAAATATTTCACATACACAAAAAGGAGAAAACAAAATGCCAAAAAACAAATTTCAGGACGTTATTTACACCATTATCATGGCTTCTGTCATGGTATACGGCATGGTAGCGTACAACATCGTGCTGAACACCGGTTCCATGCAGAACTGGGTATTCCTCGCAGTATTCCACGAGTGGCCGATCATGACTGTTATCGCAATTCTGCTCGAGCTGGTGTTTGTCGGCAAACTGGCGATGAAGGTCGCGTTTCGTCTTGTCAACCCGCGCGAAGCCAGCCGGACCAGCATTATGCTTGCCATCTCGGCTGCATCCGTATGGCTGATGTGCCCGTGCATGAGCTTCTTTGCCACCCTGCTGTTCAAGGACAGCCACAACGCACAGTTCTTTGCAATCTGGGTACAGACCACCGTTATGAATTTCCCGATGGCACTGCTGTGGCAGTTCTTTGCAGCCGGTCCGCTGGTGCGCCGCATTTTCGGTCTGCTGTTCCGCGAGAACGCAGACAAGTCCTCTGCGGCGGAGATGGAGTCGGTTTAATCTTCAATCGAAAATTTTGATTTGCCGGTTTACTCGGCACCGGTTTTGCGGGGCACACGAGTTGCGTTAGCAATACGCCCTTTCCGGGCGGGAAGGTTTTCGCTTAATCTCAACGGAGAGCTGCGCTCTGCGGAGCGCGGGGACGTGCTCTGACGCCGCGCGGGCGCATAAGGTGAGCTGCCCGAAGGGCAAGAGAAAGTCCCCTGAGGGATGACAGTGCCGCACAACTTGTTTGCGCGTTGTGACGGACGGCACCTACGGATTTCACCTATCCATCAACTCCTACCTTCTACCTTGCAGAACCGCTCACCTTGACACCAACAAAAAAGGAGAACCCACCCGGGTTCTCCTTTTTCATTACGCCATATCCTTGAGCAGACCATGCTTCTCATAGGTGGTGGTGCGGACAATCTTATTTTCCTCATCCACGAACACGACCTGCGGAGCATAGCCGTTCCTGACCTCCTCCGGCGTCAGCTGCGCGTACGCCATCAGAATGACCTTATCACCGACGCTGACGCAGCGCGCTGCGGCGCCGTTCAGGCAGATCATGCCGCTGCCACGCTCACCGGCGATCGTATAGGTCTCAAAGCGGTTGCCGTTCTCAATATCCACGATGGCAACCTTCTCGTATTCATAAATGCCGGCCGCATCCAGCAGATCGGCATCAACCGTGATCGAGCCGACGTAGTTCAGCTCGGCCTGCTTGACCGTTGCACGGTGGATTTTACCCTTGAGCATCTGTACTGTCATGACTTATCCCTCCACCGAAAAGTTGTCGATCAGGCGTGTTTTGCCGATATAGACCGCCATAGCGATCAGTTCGCCGCCGTTGATCTCATGCACCGGCAGCATGGTCAGGCCGTCCACTGCGGAAACGTAATCAATACGCGCGAGCGGCTCCTGCTCGATAAGCGCACGCATGGCATTGACGATTGCATCCGCGTTTTTCTCGCCGTTCTGTACCAGCTCCTGACCGAGCTTTACAGCACGCGACAGCACAAGCGCCGCCTTGCGCTCCTCTGCGCTCAGATAGGTATTGCGCGAGGACTTCGCCAGACCGTCCGCCTCACGGATGATCGGGCAGCCGACGATCTCAATGCCCATGGACAGGTCGAGCACCATGCGGCGGATGATCGCCAGCTGCTGTGCGTCCTTCTGACCGAAGAACGCCTTATCCGGCGTTACGATGTTGAACAGCTTGGAAACGACCGTGCACACGCCGCGGAAATGAATCGGACGGGTCTTGCCGCACAGCTGACGCGGCATTTCGGACTGCACCTCAACAAAGGTGGCAAAGCCGTCCGGATACATCTCGGACACCTCGGGATGGAACACCATGTCACAGCCGCACTCGGTCAGCAGCGCACAGTCGTGCTCAAAATCACGCGGATAGGTCTCCAGATCCTCACCCGGACCAAACTGGGTCGGATTGAGGAACACGGACGCTACCGTGCGGTCGCACTGCTGCACGGACGTTTTGACCAGACTGGCGTGTCCTTCATGCAGATAGCCCATGGTCGGCACCAGACCGACGGTCAGACCCTGCTGTTTCCACTCGCGCACCTGTGCGCGTACTTCTGCGATGGTTGTTGCGATTTTCATTGTATATGCTCCTGTTTCTCTCAAAATTCAGCGTCGAGTTTGGCGAGATATTCATCGCTGCAGTCAGACTTGACAAAGCTCTGCTTTTCGGTCGGGAACGTGCCGTTCTGCACCTCGTTCATGTAAGCGCGGAACGCGTCCACCATGCGCTCACCGATATTGTCGAACTGCTTGGCGAACTTGGGCGTAAAGTCCATATTCATGCCGAGCATATCCTGATAGACCAGCACCTGTCCGTCACAGCCTGCGCCCGCGCCGATGCCGATAGTCGGGATGGTCAGCTTTTTCGAGATGAGCGCCGCCAGCTTGGGCGGTACGCACTCGAGCACGACCGAAAATGCACCGGCCTCCTGTACGGTAAAGGCGTCCTCGAGCAGCCGCTTTGCCGCATCCTCGCCCTTGCCCTGTACCTTAAAGCCGCCGAACACGTTGACGCTCTGCGGCGTCATGCCGATATGTGCCTGCACCGGAATACCGGCGTCTGTAATCGCGCGAATCTGCTCGGCAACGGCTGCGCCGCCCTCCAGCTTGACCGCATGGCCGCGCGCTTCCTTCATCAGCCGGCCTGCGTTGCGCACGGCTTCGGAAACCGACGCCTGATAGCTCATAAACGGCATATCCATGATGACCATGGTGTTCTCGCACGCGCGCACGACACAGGCACTGTGGTGGATCATGTCCTCCATCGTAACCGGCAGGGTCGTGTCATAACCCATCATGGTCATGCCGAGCGAATCGCCCACCAGAATGGCGTTGATGCCCGCCTTTTCCACCAGCTTGGCGGTCGTGTAATCGTAGCTGGTAATCTCGGTGAGGCGCTCGCCGTTTTGCTTCATCGAGAGAAATGTACTCACTGTGTTCTTCATTCTTTCTGCTCCTTTTCCCTATTCAGCAGGGCGGCAAGTATGCCGTAATCCTGCTCAGGATGTTTTTCCTGTGCCATTTTGACCTGTTCGAGTCCCAGCAGCGCGTAAAGCTGCCGGTCGTCTCGTTCCGTCAGGCACGACAGATGCTTTTGCACGGTCTGCGTGTCGCCGCGCTCAATGGGTCCGGTCAGCGCTGAGACGGCACCGTGCTCGATCACATGCGCCAGATTGCTCCGCATGAGCGGCGCAAGCGCGTGCAGTGCGTCCGTTTCGGAGAATCCGCAGCCGCTCAGCAGCTCTGCGCTGCGCTTCACGAGTGCACAGACAAAGTTGCTCGCCAGCGCACAGCTGAGGTGGTACTGCGCCTTGCTCTCCGGCGAAATGGTCTGCACCTGCAGTCCCAGTCCGCGCAGCAGCGGCACAAAGACCTCGACCGCCTGCGTGTCACCCTCGACGCAAAAAAAAGCACCTGCCAGCTCCCGCCAGCAGTTATACTTGCTGCTGATCGGAAATAGCAGATGAATGGATATTGCATAGGCTCCCTGCGCGTGAATACCGGGAAAGGCTTCCCCGGCTGTGCAGGCGCCGCTGCAATGACATATATACTTGTCCTGAATTTCAAATTCTGCGACCTGCCGATATACCTCGGTAATCGCATTATCCGGAACGGTGATGAAAATCGCGTCACTATCTTCGATGAGTTTGCCCAGGTCGGTATAGTGTCCGGAATTTGTAAATTCTGCGGCTTCTCTTGCGCTGTCGGAATTGCGGCTGTAATAGCCGGATATCCGCACGCCTTTCTCGGCAAGCAGTCTGCCGAAGGAAAAGCCGACTTTTCCTGCTCCAACAATGCCAATGTTCATGCTGTCACCCGCTTTCTATGGTGTGACGCAACGTAAAATCACTGTCGGAAAAATTTGAAAAACATGTTGTGACAAGGTATAGCTTCCGCTCTGCGGAATGCCATCCATCAATGGGTATTATACCCGCTTGAGATAAGAATGTAAAGGAAAAGTTTTCGGCTCCGGGGAGCCAATCAATAGTGAACGCAAGTTCATTTATGTGAATTTCGTTCTGTAATTCTGTTCATAATCGTTAAAACCGCTCTGTATCAAAAGATACAGAGCGGTTTCCGGTTATGCGTAATACGCGATCCTGAGCAGCTCCTCCGGTGTAGTAACACCCTGTTTTACCAGCTCCAGACCCTTTTCCTTCAGGCTGCGCATGCCCTGCTGTTCCCGCGCGTAGGCCTCGATCTCCTCGGTTTCGGCGCCGCGGCTGATCATGCGGCGGATATTGCGGTCGATCGTGACGATCTCATGCACAGCAATACGGCCGCGGTAGCCGGTGCCGTTGCAGTGCGTACAGCCGGTGCCGCGCTTGATGGTCGTGATATCCTTACCGAGCAGCGCCTGCTCCTGCGGCGTAACTGCGACCTCTCTGCCGCAGTGCGGACACACCTTGCGCATCAGTCGCTGCGCGACCAGACCGACCAGCGAATTTGCGATCAGATAATGGTCGATGCCCATATCGGCCAGACGGACGATACTCGAGACCGCATCGTTGGTATGCAGCGTACTCAGCACCAGGTGACCGGTGATGGCGGCACGAACCGAAATACCGGCGGTTTCGCCGTCACGGGTCTCACCGACCATGATGATATCCGGGTCCTGACGCAGCAGTGCGCGCAGACCGGACTCAAACGTCAGTCCGGCAACCGGATTGACCTGCGTCTGGTTGATGCTCGGCACGTTCTTCTCCACCGGATCCTCAACCGTGGAAATATTCACCTGCCGGTGCGATAGATACTCGAGCACCATATACAGCGTAGTGGACTTACCCGAGCCGGTAGGACCGGTGATATAAATAATACCGTTCGGTGAGTTGAGCATAGGCAGGAACCTTGCATAGCTTTCGTCATCCATGCCGAAGTGGCCGGCGTAATCGACCTGACCGGCCGTTGCCAGAATTCGCAGCACGGCCTTTTCTCCGAACACGGTCGGCAGCAGCGATACACGGATGTTGACGTACTCGCTCTGTCCCACACGGATACGGAAATGACCGTCCTGCGGCAGACGGCGCTCGGCAATATCGAGGTTCGCCATGATCTTGATTCGCGCGATCAGCGGCTGATGTACACTGCGCTGCAGCGTTACATAATCAACAATCGTGCCGTCGATACGCATGCGCACGCGCGTGCTGCCCTCAAACGGCTCGATATGCACGTCGCTCGCGCCGGTGCTGATTGCACGGTCGAGCAGACTGTTGAGCAGCTTGACGATCGGCGCTTCCGGATCACCGCTTTCGCTTTCTTCGACCTGCAGCATCTCCACATTACGCTCTGCAAAGTCCTCGTTGGCGGTCTGTGCCGCCTGCTGCGCGCCGACCTCGGCGTAATAGTAGCGAATCGCGCTCTGCAGCGGACCCATTTCACTCAGGCGGATGACCACCTGACAGCCGGTCAGCTGGCGCACTTCCTCAAAGGCAAAGTAGTTGAGCGGATCGTTCGTCACAACCTCGAGGCTCTTGTCCGCAAAGCCGACCGCAAGCAGGTTCTGCTTTTCCGCCAGCTCGCGCGGAATCATGCGGACAGCGGTCAGATCGACCTGCATCTGTCCGATGCTCACAATTTCCAGTCCCAGACGGGCAGCCAGCGCCTCGATCACCTGCGTCTCGGTGACAAAGCCCAGCTCGATCAGGATCTGACCGACTCGCTTTTCACGGTGCTCCTTCTGGTAGGCGAGCGCCTGCTCCATCTGCTCCTGCGTAATGTAATTGCGCTCCATCAGCACTTCGCCGATACGCAAATTGGTTTTCATGCGTCCGCCTCCTTGTCGCTGACACACATATAGATCTCCAGCGTGCCGGTGATCAGATTGGTGCTGACCGCCTGCGTGTTGTTCTCCACATAATCATAGTCTGCAATACTGAAATTGGTCACGCGCAGACCCTTGTACTTGTGCTCCACCTCATCAAGGAAGTTCAGCCACTGGGTTACGGCGCCCTGCGCCGAGATAGTCGCAGTGCCGATGTAAACGCAGTTGACCGGCTGCACCGGCGCTGCCGATGTATCGTCGGTCGAATCGGCGGATTCCGTATCGGATGAGGTGTCCGCACTGCTGTCCGTCTGTGCAGCTTCCTGCTCGGCGAGATACGCGCTGACCGCACCCGGAGCGGCCTCCGTCAGCGTCAGCGACTGCGGAAACAGTCCGTTCTCGAGCGCGATACCCGTGATGATATCGTCCATCTGACGGGTTTCCAGATCGCCCTTGTAGTATTTTTCGCTTGCCGTGTTCAGCGCGGCTTTATTCTGCGCGATAATATCGTCAATCGTCGCAAGTGCGGCAATCTGCGTCTGATATTCCTGCTGCTTCTGTTCGGCGGCGTCATATTCGTTCTGCAGCGTTTCGTGATTTTTCATCGCAGGACGGATGAGATACATGCCGAAAATGACGATTATCGCCAGACATGCCACCAGCCGGAGCAGCTTTTTATCACGTTCGGTTACAACGATGTTCATTCGGCTGCCTCCTCTCCCAGCAGGATACAGTTCAGGCTGAGAACGTACACGCCGTCCTCATAGGTATAGCCGGTGTAGTCCACCTTGCGGAACAGGCCGGTTTTCTGCAGCTTGAGCACATAGCTCGGAATGTCGATAACGCTGCCGCTCTGTGCATCAAACTGCAGCGCGCCGGTGGCCGCATCGTAGCCGGTCAGCACCATGCTGACCTGGGCGCCGCCTGCCGCGCCGATTTTGCTCATCAGGGTGCTGTCCACCTGCGGATAGGTGGCAAGCGCGTCCGTCAGATTGCGCACCTGCTGCAGTCCCTGCACCAGATTGTCATTGCGCTGCTGCTTTTCGGCAGCCTCGTTGTACTGCTCGATCACGGTCGGATCGTTCAGCCAGTCGTTGATGTCGTCGGTCCTGTGGCTCAGGCTGCTGTTCATCTGCAGGAACACACACCAGACCGCAGCGCACACCACCAGACACACCGCAATCGGTGTGTAGAAGCTGTGCAGCAGGCCGGTCTGCCCTTTGCTGCCGCGGGACAAACGCCGATAGCTGCGGAGCAGATCCAGCTCCTTGCTTGCACGAAGCACGGTTCGAATCAAAGTCTCGGCACAGCCGAGCCAGTCGTCCAGCCGCTCGCCATTCGGCAGGGCGCGGAACGCACGGCATTCGGGCAGACGGCTCACTTTCAGACCCAGACCGCGGATACCCGCCAGACACACCTCGAAATCATCATCCGAGCAGCCGGCATAATACACATCGGTCAGCGTGCCGCCCGAGCGGCTTGCCGTGTGGAACTGCATCGTACCGGAGACATCCCTCGTCATCTCGGTGCCGAAATCCACCGTGCCCGGCTCACTGAAAATACGGCTGCGGCTGGAATAACGGTACTCGCCGTTCTCAACCAGCAGCGAAAGCACGCTGCTGCCCTCAAAGCACAGCCAGATACAGGTCTTGCCCTGCATGGACTGCATGGCATGCAGGAGCTTGAGCCGTCCTGCCATAGTAACGGTAACGCTCTGCAGGCGCAGGCCGAGCCGGTCGGTCATTGCAAGGTATTCCTCCATCGTTTCCTTGCGGCAGGCAGCGCAGAACAGCTGCTGACGGCCTTCGGCATCTGTGCCGAGCGGCACATAGTCCGCCGCCGCAAGCTGATCCTCCCGCGGACGCATTTCGTGCCGCACAAGCTCCTCCAGCTTGTTTTCCGGCATGCTCGGTGCGGTGATCGTCTTGGTGGCAACCGCCTCATCCGGCAGGACGAGCGTGATGCCGCGGGTCGGCAGCCTGTGCTGCTGCCAGAGTGCGCCTATCGCCTTCTCCCAGTTTTCCATGCCGCCGCCGTGTGCGGGGGCACTGTAAAGCGCCTGCACGGAAGGCTGCGCGCCGGACTTGCCGACCGCGACAAGCACCTGCTCCTCCTGCAGCGCCAAAACGGTTGTGTTCATTCTCATTTCTCCCCTTTTGTGAGGTTTACACGTTTCCGAGGTTATACGTTCCCCGAACTCTCTATCGCGCTGTACGAGCCGATGATCGGCGACATGACTGCGATAATGATAAAGCCGACCACAAATGCCATCAGCACGATCAGCATCGGCTCCAGAATGGTCATCATGCGCTTGCTCGCCTGCTGTGCATCGTACTCCATCGAATCCGCGATGGAATCCAGCATGGAGTCCAGTCGTCCGGTCTCCTCGCCAACTGCAATGCTGCTGCACAGCTTGCGCTGAAAGCCGTCTACGTTCTCGAGGGCGGCGGACAGGCTGACGCCCGAACGCACCTGCACGAGCACCTCATCGAACTGCGAAACGATGTAGGCGTTGCCGATGGTATCACAGGCGGTCTGCAGCGCAGTGACGATCGGCAGACCGCTCGAGTACAGGCTGCTGATGGTTCGCGCGAACCGCGCCGTGCAGATAACCTGATTGAGCGGACCGAAAACCGGCATTTTGAGCTTGCGCCGGTCCATTTCCAGCCGGACGGCCGGAATGCGCAGCAGCGTGCGGATAACCATGACCACTGCCGCGACACCCAGTATCATCAGATACCATTTGGTAACCATAAAATTGGAAAACGCCATCAGCGCCAGCGTAACGCCCGGCAGCGAATCCATTGTGGAGAACAGATCGCTGAACTGCGGCAGCACGAAAGTTACGATAACGATAACGACCGCGACCGCCAGAATCGCAAGGATCATCGGGTACATGAGCGCCGACTTGACCTGCTGGTTCATCTGGTGTGCCTTCTCGTAGTGGATGGCGAGCCGCTCCGCGACCTGATCCAGCTTGCCGCTGCCCTCGCCTGCGCGGATCATGCCGAGCATGAGCGTCGGGAACACCTGCTGCGCCTCGAGTGCGGCAGAAAGGCTCGAGCCTTTCCGGACTTCACCCAACACACTCTCGTAAATGCGGCGCAGACCCGCGCTGATGCCCTCATCCTGCGAGATGATCGTCAGCGCGCGCACCAGACTGACGCCCGAAGCCAGCAGCGTGGACAGCTGACGGCACAGGTCGCTCAGCTCCTGCGGACGCAGTGTGCGCGGCTTGCGGCCCGCACCGCAGCGGGTCGCACTCTGCAAGTACAGCCCCTGAGCGAGTAACTGGGTATACAACGTGTCATAGTCCGCAGCCTCCATTGTGCCGCGGACTATCTTTCCGTCTATGTCCTTTGCCGTGTAGCGGAACAGCGTGTGACCGCTGTTCGGTTTGACCGTGACGGTCAGCCTGCGGTTGTCAGATGCAGCCATGCTGACCCTCCTCTCCATTCATTACAATAATCCCATATACCAGTCCGCGATCGTTTCTCCGAAAAACATGGCAATCGCAATGCCGATGCACAAAAACGGACCGAATGCGAACTGGCTTTTCCGGTTTGCCTTCTTTTGGGCGAGCAGCAGCGCGCCGAAGCCGCCGCCGAGCAGAATGCCGATGAATGCGGCAACGACCGTCAGCTTTGCGCCGAGGAAAAAACCCGCGCCGAACATCAACTTGATATCACCGCCGCCGAAGCCGCCGGGCACGATAAGCGCCAGAAGCAGCATCGGCACGCTGACGATCACGCAGCCGATCAGCCGCGATTTTATCCCCAGGCTGGGGATAAGTATGTGCGCCGCGATGCCGCAGACAAACAGCAGCACCGGAAACCGGTCGTAGATTTCGAGCGTGTCCATGTCCATGAGCGCTACGACCGTCAGAATGCCGAGCACGACGAACGCCAGCGCCGCCTGTACGCTCTCGCCGCCGAAGGCGTATGCGCAGGCACAGGAGCACAAGCCGCCGAGCACCTCGATCCAGAAATCCCTTGCGGGGATTTTTGCACCGCAGCCGCGGCATTTGCCGCCCTGCAGGAGATAACTCAGGCACGGGATCAGCTCCGCCGCCGACAGCGTGCGCCCGCACACCGGACAGTGACTGCGTCCCTTCACCACGCTCTCTCTGCGCGGCAGGCGCCATACCACCACACCGAGAAAGCTGAATACGCATGCGCCCAATGCAAACCGTAACAGCCATAATACAGCATAGGCGATGTAAAGCATTGGTTTCCTCCTCGTTTGGGTTGGTTTGAAATGATTTTTACAAATAGAATCTGCCATACAAAAACCGCATGACAGGTCACAGCCTCTTAAGCGTTAAGGGGCTGTGACCCGCCATACCGTCCGCAAGCCGAACGCAGGCACCGTTACTGCGTTCCGCATCGTTACAGCGGTATGAATCAGGTCACCACCGTCAGCCACCAGCTTACCGCGCCGTATTTGATCGGCGCAGTCGGTCCGTGGCGTTCGGTGCGGTTAGGCATGATTACTTAGCTTTATCAACTTTGTAAGTAGCGCCATCATAAGTGCAGGTCTTACCGTTGCGAGTATACTCTACTTTGTTAATCTTATTGTTAGTACCAACTGTGATAGTAGTGATATTAGCAGTATCGACTTCTGCCAGTTCTGCAATCTTTGCTTTCGTGAAATTACCAGCACCCGTATCCGCCGGAGCAGTTACCGGAGTAGCATTAGTAGCTAGCGTACCGTAGTATTCATCATACAAAGTCTGCGCAGCCATTACAACCTGACGGGTTTCAGCAACCAGAGACTTCTCCTTAGCCTTATTAATGTAACCAGTCAGAGCCGGAATCAGCAGTGCTGCCAGAATCGCCAGAATAACCAGAACCACGATCAGCTCTACCAGCGTAAAGCCGCCCTTCTTGCTGCGGCGCTTCTGCTGCAGCGCGATCATTTTTTCCATCATGATCTTATTCCTCCAATTTTATTTTTGTTTTTCTATCTCTGTAAGCTGCGGCGGTGCTCCGCAGAGTTACACATATTACATTGCCGTTATGCCGGCTTTTTCGTTGCCGTTACCCCGGTTTTCACCGGAATATCGTACCGCAGGTCGATAATGAGCGAATCCGAATAGATTTTATCGGTCAAATCCTTATCGCGGTAAATTGTCACGGTGGCGGTAACGGTGTGCTTTGCTTCGTCGATTTTGAAATACAGTCCGGCGCGGAGCCCCATATAAAAGCCCTCTGCGTAGGTTTTCGTCATGGCTCGGGCAATGGGATTGCCGTCCGCATCCTGACTGTAGCCGTCTTTATAATAGCGCTCGACAAGATACCCCTTTTCCACCCGAGGCTGCTCGCCGGAGTCCTTATCGGCAATCACGATTTTGGTTGGTCCGCAGCCGTCTGCCGTCAGCAGCTCCGCCGCGTTGTATCCCTGTTCGGTCTCATAGCCAAACTCGATCGCCGAGCCTTCGGACGAGCCGGTTTTATTCGTCACGTCCGTGCCGCTGTCATAGCATTTGATGTAATCCGTGGCGGTCTCCACCTTGCTGCGCACGGTTTCGAGCAGGTCGTCCGCGATCAGCTCGGCGCTGTTCAGCTCCTGTGTGCGGCGCGATACCTCGGCCGCCGGCCGCAGCGACGCGCTGAATATGCCGATGACCAGACACAGCAGTCCGGCGCCGACCACAAGCTCCACCAGTGTCATGCCTTCCCGGCCGCGCAGGATTGAGCGAATGCGTTTCATGCCGTCACTCTCCCTTCGCAAACCGGTAGAAGGGCACGGTTTTGCCGTCCTCGGTTTTGGCGTTTACGGTCTGCTTTTTTACCTTTACGTGGAAGGCGTCAATATCGGTATCTTCGCCGTTCGACGTCGTCACCTTAAAATTGTACGCGGCAGCTTCGCCGTCCGCGACTTCTGCATTCCCGCGCACGCTTTCCTGCAGTTCGGTCGCGTCCCTGCGGAGCTGCTCCGACTTGCGCTGCGCATTTGAGGCAAAGCCGACTGCGCCGTTCAGCGCTCCCAGCAGCAGCATGAACACCACCGTGGAAACCAGAATTTCCACCATGGATTCGCCCTGGCGGTCGCGCAGCACGCGAATCAGTCTATTCATCGGCTGCACCTCCGGTTGTCCGGGCTGCCGGCTTGTGGATGGGTTCGTATCGGCTGTATGTCGGATTGTTGATATCATAGGTGTAGCTGATCTCCACCTGCTCCCTGCGGGCATCCTCGCCCTCGCCAATCATCCTGGGCTCTACCGGCTCCTCGCCGTTGGCACTCAGACAAAAGCGTCCGTTTACCCAGTAGACCGTGAACTGTCCGCTGACGCCGTCTTCCCCTTTCCATGTGTAGATCGGCTGAAAACTGTCCTTTCGGCGGTATTCTGTGGTGTACATGTAGCTGTCCGCTCCCTTTTCCGCCTTGACGCCTACCCAAACCTGATGTCTGTTAAAGGTTGTCTGCTCTGCTTTTTCGGTGCCTTTGTCCCGGGCTTCGTATGCAAAGGTATCGCCTGTGATCGGGTCCTGCACATCGGTAACATCACGGATCAGAATCGTAATCCTGCCGTAGTTATCCTCGGTCGAACCCGCATTATAGCAGGCAGTGGTTTCATCCGAACGGTCCGGATCGTAAATACCCAATCCCGTATCTTCCGCTAAAATGTTGTTCACTTCACGGTAGAAACAGCCTTCTGGCGCAAAATTGGTATCCAATTCCGGCTTTACTGTTTTGTATTCCTGCAGCTCGCTGTCCAGCACCTGTGCAAAGGACTGCGCCAGCTGATAACAGCGTTCCCTGCCGATCTTGCGGTTGGCCCGCGAGAGCAGCATGGATGAGGAATACACGATACTGAGCGAAAGCCCGATCAGGACGGCAACAGCACAAAGTGCTACGATCAGCGAAACACCGCTTCGCCTGCTGCGCCGCAGAGTGTTCCAGCCCTGACGTATCCGCTTCATGTCTGCCGCCTCCCTTCGTAACTAAAATCTGCGCTCAGCAGGATCGGATTCCGTATAACGGTCGCTCTTGCTGTCCGCAACGACAGTTACCCTGCTGATCTGTATACCATTTGTCAGCTGCAGGGTCTGATTCTCGTGCGTTACCACGGAGAAAATGTTAGGCAGCTTCAATGTAAATGTGCCGTCCTTCACCTGCAGCATGGTATCCGGCTGATAGCTGTAATAACGAATGCTGCCATTGGTAAGGCTGTATCTGCCGTTGACCGCACTTCCCTGTTTTACAGTATACCAGTCATCCCCTGCAACTGCAAACGTATTTTGACCATTCATGATAATCTCCGGCAGGTTCCCGCTCATATCGACGGTAACCGTCGTGGAATTATCGTCCTTATAGGTCAATTCAATCCGATACAGATCAGCCTCTGCCACCTCGTCCCACGAGAGCGCGGTAAGCTGTGCATCCCACTCTGCCGTGTTGATAAGACGATTCATCGGGCCATAGCTGACCGCAAGCGCCTCATTCACGTTTGCCAGCGACGCGCTCGGTGCTTCCAGCTTCACACGCGGGAATACCACATCGCCGCTCGATACCCAGACCGAGCTTACCTGTCCCGCCGACTGCGAAATACGAGCCTCAAACCGTACAGAACAGCCTGCGTATTTCGTATCCAGATCGGTCAGGCTGCAGACGTAGCTGTCGCCGCTTTCGCTCATTGCGGAAACGGGGTAAGTCACCGTCGTGCCGTCCGTCCCGGTGATTTTTGCCCGCAGCAGATAGGTGCTGCCGCCGGGCGGTACACTGGCCGCATTCTCCGGCGTAACGGTGACCTGCAGGCCGCCGCTTCGGAAGCCGGCCGCCGGAATCGGGTTGTTTGCTGTCGCATTCCAGTTGTACGACCACTTGACGCTCGGCGTATCCAAACGCATCGGCACGGTCATCGTGTACACGATACCGTTCGGGCTGTCCGCGTAGCCGGAATCATCCGCAGCCACCGCCACCAGATAGAGGTCGATGGTCTTGCCGGCGTAATCCTCCAGACTGCGGCTTACCGAGCAGGTGCCGCCCCTGACGGGCACAAGCGCACCCAGGGCAGCGGCCGTTTCGCCCTCCGGCTGCACATAAATCTGATAGCCTGCACAGCCGTTTTCGCTGCCGATGGCACTCCAGCCGATGGTGTATTCCAGCTCGTTGGTATCCGGGTTGGTTACCAATGGCTGTCCCGGACGTTCGAGGCGCTGCTTGACAGCGTACTTCTTCGTCGTACTCAGGCCAACCTCGCCGTATGCCTGTCCCAGACGAGTAACGGTCAGCTCAACCTCGGCGTACTGCCAGTCGTCCGCGCTGATGGTGAACGATTGGGAAGTATTCGGATTCTCCTGCATACCGTAAACCTCGTTGACCGGAATGCCGATTCTTGCGCCTGCCGCAGTAATGCCGGTCAGCTTGACGCTGTAGTGCGGCGCTGCAGTCCCCTGCCCAGGCTGCGTCCACGAGAACCGGTAGCTGATACTGCCGTTATCTTCCTGCATCAGTACCGGGTCGTTCAGCTCCGGTGCCGTCAGCGGCTTGATGTTCAGCACCGCGGCTCTAATGTAGTTTGCAAAGTCATTCGCGTGGCCAAGGACATGACTGTAAATGATCTTGTCCTGCTGCTGAACGCCCTCCGCGCTGTAAGTCCGCAGCGTAACAGACGCATCGCCGGTCTGCCGGGTATCACCATAGGTGTAAACCGGTCCCAGACCGGAGGCGGCGTACCATGCACGCACCCGACGATTTGTGACATTCTCCGCGAAATACTCCTTCGGCAAGTCGCGGAAGTTTGCCGTAACCGTGTTGCCCGCCGAGGTCAGCACATCCTCATACGCAAAAACATACTCATTTGTGCCAACCGTGCCGAGCACCTCGATACGGTAAATCGGCGGTGTTTCCATCTGCGACTCGTTGACCGTCAGTGCAGCCGTGACCGTGCAATCATCCACCGTACTGCCCGAGTACGATACCGACAGCTCGTTAATACTGCCGTCCGGCTTGTACTTTGGCGTGTCGGTCGGGATAGTATCCGTCACGGAGGCCGGCTGAATGCCGTTCGTAATGCCCGCCGCTGCCGTGACGATCAGCTCCTTCAAATCATCGCCGTTGATCTCGGCGGTATGGTTGTTCTGATCAATAGTCACGGTCTGCGAGCCAAGCCTGAAGGTGACCTTCCAGTTGCTGAAGACCGCATAATCCGCAAGATTTTTCAGCGAGATCTGGTATTTAGCGCCATTGTTCCAATGGCTCACCAGTCGGATATTGACATCCGGTGTCGGCAGCACCGACACATCCTGCGTCGCCGCAGTTTTCCATGCAGAAGGCGCGGTATCCTCAAACAGACTGACAGCACGAACCGACAATGTAACGGTCTTGCCTGCTGTGTCTGCCGCAAGGCT
Organism: Butyricicoccus sp.; assembly: GCF_977037065.1. Lineage (NCBI taxonomy): Bacteria > Bacillati > Bacillota > Clostridia > Eubacteriales > Butyricicoccaceae > Butyricicoccus > Butyricicoccus sp. Next base: position 22,939 of record NZ_CDRQNY010000008.1, read on the forward strand.
TGCCGGCAGCTGGAACGTACCGCTGGTCGTACCGGAGCCGTACGCCTGTGTGCCGTTCAGCTTCGGGTCCCACTGTCCCTGTCCCTTTTGGTTCGGGATAAAGCGCAGATTGGACAGCACCTCCTCACCGTTAACGAACACTCTGCCCTCGTAGTACAGCGGGCGGTCGTCGTCCGTGATGGAGACGTTGAAGGCACCGTCATCGTTCTGCCGGAGCGAAACGTCAAAGGAGTCGTCCAGTGCACCGGATGCCGTCTTGCTGTGCTCCATATCGCGGTAATTGGTGCGGACGTACTCGTCAAGCAGCTTGCCGCTCTGATTAAACAAGCCATTCACTCGGTAGATATTCGGCCGCAGCCACGATTGATTGTTGCCTGTCGTCTGCGAAATCGTTCGATAGGTCGGAGAATCCGGCATAACAAACAAAACACGTCCGGTGATTTCACCCGAAGTACGAATGATACCATTATCGTCAATCGTTGTGTTGTCGTTTGTCATGTTGTAGTACATCTGATTATTGTCCGTATCCACAGAATCCAGATTCGGACCTGCAATCGCCGCAAAGGTCTTATCCTTCCATTTGCCTTCGATACCCAGATTGCCGAAGGCAATCATACGCGAATACGCCTTGCGCGATTCACTTCGATAACCATGCTGAAACGTATATCCTACATAGTTTGTCAAACCCCAGGTATCATAAAAATAATAGTTGTTTCCCACATTATTTTTATCCGATATCAGGCCAAAATCATTTCCAAAAGCAGCAATCGACCAATCATTGTTTGTATCCTGGCTGACGGAAAAACAATTTTGTATGTAGGTATTGCCTGCGGCAATTTTAGAACTGCCGCTCTTGCCATTGCGCTCGTAGCGATCACCCATAATGCCTGCAGAATACGGATCACCCACCAGCTTTTCCGCATAGTTGCGGCAGCGATCAATTTTCAGCACAATATTTTCGGTCGAAATACCGATGGAATACCGTGCATCGTTATAGCTTTTCGACAGCACATTATCCGTAGAGAAGAAGCCGACGATACCGGAAGCCATCGAGCCTGCGTAAATTTTCACACCGGGTGCGTTCACGCAGTCTACCACGTTGATCGTATACTTCTGTCCATCTCCAGCTTTAGTCGCTTCATACGCCGTAATATTGCCAAGAATGCCGGCACTGTCATTCGCACCATTTGCCTTACTCTCACCATTGCGGCTGTAAACGCTGCCGTGGTTCTGACAGCTGATAATATCAAAATCCTGATCGGAGGCCGCATGATACAGCTGTGCTACAATACCGCCCGAAGCGCCTACCCAATCCGCCTTAAAGGTGGTCTGCAGATTGCCATAGTTATAACAGCCTTCGATTATGCCGCCGTTATTCGTCCACTGACCGACAATACCGCCCGAATAATGCGATTGATAGCCATAAACAGTACCATAATTGACACAATTCCGGATCATCCAATCCGTGGTGGTCTTATTCGACTGCGTACCGATAATGCCGCCTGCAAAACGGTTGGTCGCATTACTGCTCAGCTGGCGGCCGACAAACGCCTGATTGAGCAGATAGGACAGGTCCTTTTCGCTCTCGTTCATGCCGACAATACCGCCGGTGCCGACACCGATGCCGTCCGACTTGTTGACCAGCAGCCAACTGCCGCTGACGCAGCGATTCAGCTCACCGGTCGGCGCGTTGTAGCCCGCCACGCCGCCGAGGTTGCCGTTGCTCGATACGATGATCTGCATGGTGCGGTCTGCCGCTACGCTCTTGCTGCCGCCGTTGTAGGACAGCTTTTCCACATCCGTCCAGTCTGCCCACTTTACCCAGGTGGAATCCGCAGACAGCTTCTGCGCCTTGGCATTCGCCAGCAGATCGCTCACCTTGGTGACGTTTTTCATCAGCTTTTCGGTGCTCTTGTCGCCGGACTGCGTAATAGTGCCCTTATTGTAGCCCGTCACGCCGCCGACCATGCCGTTTTTGACCGTGATCGTGCCGGTTCCGGTATTGTCTATGTAGCACTGCTCGATGATGCCGGTCGTATCATTCTTGCCTGCAATGCCGCCGATATGCGAGGACAGGCGTTCCTTCTCTGCCGCCGAGCTGGTGGAGGTTGCGGTGTACACACCGTCCGCCGTCAGTGTCAGTCTGGAAACGGTATTGCCCTGCAGCAGACCGCCGTTCAGTCCGGCAATGCCGCCGTAGCAGTTGCCGACCGCGCTCTTTCCTTCGTCGATCGTGCCGGAATACGTGCATTCGGTTACCTTGCCGCTTGCATTATTCCGACCGACTACACCGCCGAGATAGGTATACTTCGTGAATTTCTCAAAATCCGAGGTGACCTTCACCTTGCTGACCGTACCGCCCGCTCGATTGATGCCGACTGCACCGCCGACCTGCAGCGTGCTTGCGGAAACGCTGTATGTCGGCTGCTGCGAAACCCCGGTTTCCGTGACCGTACCGCTGTTGTCTCCGACAACAGCACCCAGAATGAATGCACTGCCGGAAATCGTGATATGACCGCCGAGTACCGCTCCCTGAACCGTACCACCCTTGTGGTTTACCGCACAGATCGCGCCTGCCGCAGTCTTGTTGCGGGTGATGAGCGTTACCCTGTTATCCGTGCCGACGCTGCAGCTCCTGATCGTACCGTAGTTTTCGCTGGCAACGCCGCCTGCATAGCCGTCGTTACTGGTGACGCTGCCGTTGCCGATGCAGTTCTCGACCGTGCTGCTCGCGCTGTTCATGCCGACAATGCCGCCTGCCGCACCGACATTTGCGGTCACCTGACCGAGATTCTTCGCGTACCGCAGAACAGCCTTTGCGCCCTCCTGCGCGCCGACAACGCCGCCTGCACTGCCCGCCGCTGCGCGGACCTCTGCCGCCTGATTGGTCAGGCAGTCGATGCTCGTGCCGCCGAGTGTGCCGCGGTTGATGCCGGCAACACCGCCGACCATACTGCTGCCGCGCACGGTCAGCCTGTTATCCGCGGCAATGACATCGCCCTGTGCGCTGCCGCTTGCCGAACTGAGCGTGCCGGTTGCGGTATTCACGCCGATCGCGCCGCCGACACCGCTGCCGCTGCCGTTGACACGGCGCTTTTCTGCCGGTGTGCTCGAAAGCGTGATCGCACCGCCGTTTTCGCCCGCAATACCGCCGACACGGCCTGCACCGCTGACATTGGCGCTGCTGGTATTGTTCTGTATCCTGCCGCCGCTGAGATTATAGCCGACGATGCCGCCGACCGTGTTCCGTCCGGTGACGGTGCAGTTTTTCTCGGTCGTGCAGTTTTCAATCGTGCCCGCCTTCCTGCCGCCGACATTCAGACCCGCGATACCGCCGATATAATCCTGCGTTGCGCTGCCCATGCTGCCGGAGAGCGTGCAGCCGCGGATGATGCCCTCGTTCAGACCGACCACGCCGCCCATGGCATTCAGACCGTTCATCGTGCCCTTGCTGGCACAGTGCTCTATCACATGATTCTCACCGTTGACGCCGATCACACCGCCGATAACGGAAACACGCAGTTCGCTGCTGCCCAGCTCATCGGAGAGCGCCTTCGCGGCATCCGTGTACTTCTGCGCCTGCAGATAGGACACCATATCCACACCGGTTTTCAGCTTGCTGTCCGGGAAGGTGTCCTCTGCCGGACGGTCAAAGCCGCCTGCGTTCAGACAGTGCTCCACCTTCATCCGGGTCTGCGGCTCACAGCTGCCGATAATGCCGCCTGCATACGCATACGCGCGGATGGTCATGTTGCTGGAAACCGCAGACAGCCTGCCTGCACTGTTGCCGTCCGCTGTGATGGTGATGGTATGCGTATTGGTAGAAGCCGTGACCGTTCCCGGTACATTGCTGTTGTTTGCCGCGATACCCGGCAGAAGCGCATACAGCGTTCCGCCTTCCCGGTCTTGCTCCGTGTAGGTGCGCTGATAACCGATCAGACCGCCGCAGAATGCCTCTGCAGTGACCGTGCCAAGGCTGTTATCGACCTTGAGACCGCTGACCGTGACATTCTCTCCCGGGTTGACCACATTTGCACCGATCGCACCGCCGACATAGTACCGTCCCTGCACACTGCTCGGCTTGATGGTCAGCTTCTTCTCGAGCAGCTTTGTCGAAGCATTCAGACCGATCAGACCGCCGACGCAGTCTCCGGTCGCGGCAACACGGCCGCCGATGAGCGTATAATTGATATCAATCGTGCCGTCCGTGTCGTTATAGCCGACCAGACCGCCGACATAGTGTCTGCCGACGACGATACCCGCCACACTCCGGGTGGAGACTGCGTTATCCTTGTCGCTGAAGGTGATCGTGCCGCTGTTGTAGCCGGTCAGACCGCCCGCATAGCTGCCGACGGCTCCCCAGTCCGTGACACGCCTGTAGATCGCATTATTGGTGTCCGAAACATAGCTTGCACAGTTTATGATGGCCGCATTGTTCTCATTTGCACCGCAAATACCGCCGATAAATACATTGTATCCTGCAACGACACCTGTGTTGACGCAGTTTTTGATCGTCGAACCGCCTTTATTCTCACCAATGATGCCGCCGACATACGAATTGCCGATGACATAGCTTGCGTTAACGGTTGTTCTGGTGCCGTTTTCACTGAGCAGTGCCGTCTGCGTATCAGACTGATTCAGCGCACCGATGATGCCGCCGACATACTCGCTGCCGAGAACGTAGCCGTTTGCCTCGGTCTCGCAGTCATACAGCACACTTTGTTCGCCGTAGCCGACAATGCCGCCGACATATCTGCCGCGCAGCTTGTCTCTATCCTCCTGCTTATAGGTGTAGCCGTCCGCATATCCGGCACGGCTCCTGCATTCCGAAAGAGACGCATTATGCGCGTAGCCGACAATACCGCCGATATAACGTCCTGCCAGCGAATCATTGTCTGCGGCTGTGCTGCTGAGAATCAGGCCCTCATTTTTGCAGTCAGCCATATCTTTTCCCGTGGCCTGATCCTTGCCGGAAAAATAGCCTGCAATGCCGCCAACCGAGCGATTGCCCGTTACAGCGGCGCTGTTGGTCAGGGTCTTGACCGCGGCACCGTTTGTTGTCAGGCTGCCCGCAATACCGCCGATACCACACGCAGTACCGTCGGTCGGCAGCGTACCAGTTACAGTACCCGATGCAGACAGCTTGATTACTGACTGAGAATCGCTGACTTCAATCACACCGGCCACACCGCCGATGCCCTGCGCCTGTGCCGAGGTCAGCGTAGCTTCCACCTCGGCTTCGGTGCCGTCCACGGTATCGCCCTTCAAAGAGCCGTTGCTGTAACCGCAGACTGCGCCGACACCCTTGAGCTTGCCCGATGCGATCTTCACCTGCGGATTGAGCAGGCGCAGATCATGGATTGTACCTGCGTTTTTTTGAAACAGACCAAGATACTCTGCGTCATCGGCAATTGAGGTCTCATCCAGCTTGAGATTACTGATGACATTCCCGCCCGTAAACACACCGGCAATGCGGTTCAGCAGACCGCCTGTGCCATTCAGTGTCTGATCGCTGCGCAGCGCAGGGATGCTCGGGAAGCCGATATCCTTGCCGGCGGAGACCGAAAGCGCGCCGCGGGCTGCCGTACCGTAAACCTTTACACTGTCGCTCATCCAGTCCAGCGAACGCGCGGTAACGGCAAATGCCGCCGCCGTATCCATATAACGGATATTGGACAGATGACGGAAGGTTTCGATCTCGCACCGACCGTTATCCGACCGGGTGCCGTCACCGAAAAGCGTGTTCGCCTTATTGGATTCGATAGCGTCACTCTTTTGATACTCCTCACCGCCGGTGTTTTCTGCATTCGGGTCCGGAAATACCTGCACGGCTGCGTAAACATTCAGCGGGGTTTTCAGCTTGCCGCCGAAGCGCGTGATGCTGGTATCGCTGCTCTGCCGGAAGGCTGCTTTATCATCAGACAGCTTGTCCAGCTGGTCGTACAGCTTCGCATTCATCATACCGTCCAGCACAAGTGTTGCCCGCTTGTTGGAACGGTCGTATTCCACAGGGAAGGTATAATCCTTCGTCGCGTTGTCCTCGGTCGTAACCGCAACCGACTGCGAACCCGTTTTCAAATTCCTGCCCGGAATATTGATCGACAGGAGCTGCGCTTTGTCCTCACTGCTGTACAGTTTGACCTCGTAATAAACCTTATCCAGATCCTGATCCTTCACATTGCTCGACCAGTTCAGCGACAGGGTTTCACCATTTACCAGGTTGATCGAGGTGATCTTCAGCTTGGTCGCATCCAGACTGACAGCATTGACTGCATCCTGAACCGAGTAATAGCCCAGCCGTTCTTCCCGGCGCGTATCGCGGTCGCGCTTGCTATAATCAATATCCAGCCAGCTGCCGGACATATCCGCCGGTTTGCTGTCCTCATTCGATTCGTAGTACAGTCCCTTGCAGTTTGTGCCGTAGAAAGCCGAATAAACCTGACCGCTTTCCACGTCGATTTCGATGCAGATTGCAGCATTCAGCACACTTTTATCGTAGGTATCCTGCGAAAGAAGCGCACCGACGAGCGCACCGTCACCCGACAGCTCGCCTTCTGCGTATTCGCCTGCATCCAGACGAATGCCGTAAATACGACCGACCAGCTTTTTCCGGTCCTCATCCGACTCATCAAACGACTGATTCAGCACGCCTTCCTTCTTCACCTTGCTGCAGAATGACTCCCATTCACCGCCGGTACGAAGGTAGGTCAGCTCGGATTCTGCCGACAGATACATGGTCTTAGCGTACGATTCATTCTTTCGGAACTGCGACAGATGGATATACCCCAGAAGGCTCGGTACAGCGATGGCAAACAGAATGCTCAGAATGACCAGCGTAACCACCAGCTCTACAAGAGTAAAGCCGCCTTTTCTGCACTTTTTGCGCTGCTGTGTCATATTCGCTGCCTCCTTCCCTTTGGATACAAGATAAACGGGTATACTGCCCCAATTTAGTCATTTTATATTTTACCAACTCCTACGTTTTCTGTCAAGTATCGACACCGTTCAACTGCAATCCCCGCTGTTTTCGCTTATTTTCTCTGATATTTACCATGATTTTCATGCCACAAAAAAGGCTGCCGAAGCGAGCTTCGGCAGCCTTCTGCAATCTTTACGATTTCTGAATTAGAGGAAGATATACTTGAGTACGAACAGTACTGCCAGAACGTACATCAGCGGAGCAACCTTCTTGCCCTTGCCGGCTGCAACATTCAGCAGAACGTAGGAGATAACGCCCAGAGAGATACCCTCGGAGATGCTGTAGAACAACGGCATAGCGATGATGGCGAGATAAGCCGGGATGGACTCGGTCAGGTTGTCCAGATCGAAGTTGATCTCGGTTACGGTGCCTACCATCAGGAAGCCGACCATGATCAGCGCCGGAGCGGTTGCGAAGGACGGGATGGCGGTGAAGATCGGTGCAAACAGCGTGGATACAAGGAACAGGATGCCGGTAACCAGAGCGGTCAGGCCGGTACGGCCGCCGACTGCAACGCCGGATGCGGACTCAACGAAGGTGGTGGTGGTGGAAGTACCCAGAATTGCACCTGCGGAGGTTGCAATCGAGTCTGCCAGCAGAGCGGGCTTGATGCCCGGCAGCTTGCCGTCCTTATCGAGCATCTTCGCCTTGGTGGCAACACCGATCAGCGTGCCCAGAGTATCGAAAATATCAACGAACAGGAACGAGAAGATGACAACGATAAAGTTTACGATGCCGACTGCGCTGAAATCCACGTTGAAGCACTGGCCGAAGGTCAGACCCAGTCTGGAGAAGTCGGTCATGCCCCAGCTCGGGAACAGGGAATAGAAGCCTGCGTCCGGCGTCGGAACGTAAAGGCCGGTCACCTGACAGAGCATGCCGAGGATCCAGGTCAGCAGAATGCCGTACAGGATGGCGCCCTTCATCTTGCGGGTATAGAATACTGCGGTGAAGAACAGGCCGATCAGCGTCAGCAGTGCGCAAATGCCTGCGGTGTGGAAATTCTCCGGGAAGCTGATGATGCCGACCAGCGTTGCGGAGTCCACGCACAGACCGGAGTTCTGCAGACCGATGAAGGCAATGAACAGACCGATACCAACCGAAACACCCTTTTTGAGCGTCAGCGGAATGGCATTAAAGATGGCCTCACGGATGTTGGTAAGCGACAGGACGATAAAGATCAGGCCCTCAATGAATACGGCCAGCAGAGCGACCTGCCAGCTGTAGCCGTAGCCTGCAACAACGGTGTACGCCATGAAGGCGTTCAGACCCATGCCGGCAGAGAGCGCGAACGGCAGGTTTGCCATAAACGCCATGCACAGCGTGCCCAGGCAGGATGCCAGGGCGGTTGCCAGCAATACCGCGGTGGTATCCATACCGGTGGAGCCGAGTACGCTCGGGTTTACGGCAAGGATGTACGCCATGGTCATAAAGGTAGTGATACCGGCCATGACCTCGGTCTTGACTGTGGTTTTGTGTTCCGATAGCTTGAAAACACGTTCAAACATCGAATAACCCCCTTTTAAATTTTCAGGCTTTCGCCTTGATTACTGTGAAATGATAATTTTACTTACTTCCCCTCGTAAGCGACAACCGTCTCCGCCGGACAGGTTTTAATGCGGTCGCGTCCGTGCAGACCCTTGAGCTCCAGCAGGCAGACAACCTTGACGACCTTTGCGCCGAGCTGCTCCAACAGGTGGACAGCCGCCTCAAGCGTACCGCCGGTAGCGATCAGGTCATCGACAACGACGATCTTCATCCCCGGCTTGATGTCATCGCGGTGTACCTCGATGGTCTCCATGCCGTACTCCAGCTCGTAGGACATGCGGGACGTTGCACGCGGCAGCTTGCCCTGCTTGCGGATCGGAATGAATGCCTTATGCAGATTGTACGCCATCGGTGCACCGAACAGGAATCCGCGGGATTCCAGACCGGCGATTGCGTCAAACTCCACGCCGTCCAGCAGCGCAGTCATCTCGTCCACCGCCAGATGGAAGCCGTCCGCGTCACCGAGTACGGTGGTAATATCGCGGAAGATGATGCCTTCCTTCGGAAAATCCGGAATGCTGGTGATATACTGCTCAACCTTACTCATGAAACCTCAATTTCCTCCTTATCCCTGCCGCCCGGCAGAGAATCAATTATGCTGTTTTTACCATTTAGCGCGTAAAACAGCAACACACCTTATATATTATCAAATCGTGTCGTTTGTGACAAGAGATTGATTGTACGAAATGCAGATTTTTTAACATGAAGATTATTACAGCTATACAAATTTCCATAAAATTGTTCACTATCGGATACGGAGCGAGTGCCAGCCCTTGGCTCGGTGGTTCGCCGCACCCGCGGCGGCGGGCAACTCGTTGGCCCGGTGGTTACGGACGGCATCTGAGAGTTTCATCTTTAGTACCTCTTACCTTTTATATAACCGCTATTTACTGTAACCATCTGCATCACATTTATTGCGTTCTTCCTATCGCTGTGCTATGCTGTGTATATACCGACTAACCTCGTTTATGATGGGAGGCTACTGTGATGAATCGAAAAAGCGTTATCAATATTCTCTGTGCCCTGTCGGCCATGATTGCTGTCGGAATTGCGGTTTGGATCACTCTGACTGCCCACACACCGCACACGATGGACGATTATATCAACCATCAATACCTGATTGGTGTTTCCAGCGGAATCGCACTCATACTATGTATTATCCGCAGCTATATGCCAAAATAGCAGAAGAGACGCAACTGCGTCTCTTTTTTATTCTATGGAGAGCGGTAACCCGCAAGTCTCTCTTCACTCTCACTCTAATTCTCAATTTTCCATTTCTCTCCTCATCCAGCTCATCAACATTCCAACGATATAGACCTGCTGCTCCGCCGAAAGCGGCACGCCCTGCGGAATGCCATGCCATTTCGCCAGACAGCCGCGGCAGCAGCAGGCGGTCGCGTGCTGCGCGATGAACACCGGATGTCCCCGCATGGGTGTCTGCTTGCCGTCGTTTTTTGGCTCGGCCGGTGCAAGCCGCTTGGAAACGAAATCTGCCGCGTGGTCGGCAACCGTGTTCCATCCCTTATCGCGGATGTACTGCTTATCCTGCGCCTTCAAATGAAATCGGCTGCGGAAATTCGAGCGCGAAAGCCGCACGAGCATCTGTGCATAGGTTTCCTGCCGCTGTTTGTCTGTCATTGTGCTCACCTCTTTTTATAGTATACTCCGATCGACTTTTTTACGCAATCCGGATAGAACATTTGTTTTCTTTTCCCGAATATGATATACTATCTCTGCATTTGATTTTCTGTATCTTCAAACGAAACGAGGAAACCTATGGAACCGACCAAATTTGATATGAAATATGCCGCTGTCCGGCGTGCGATCATCGAACAGCGCTTTTCCAAGTTAAACGACAAGCAGCGCGAGGCTGTCTATCAGACCGAGGGCCCGCTGCTCATCCTGGCGGGTGCAGGCAGCGGCAAGACGACCGTGCTCATCAACCGCATCATCAACATTCTCAAGTTCGGCGATGGACTGGACAATCCCTATGCGCCCGACTGGGCGACCGAGGACGATCTTCTATTCCTGACCGAATACCTGACCGACCCTAACCCAGAGAACCGTGCCCGTGCGGAGCACCTGTGCGCGATGAATCCCGCTCGCCCATGGCAGGTGATTGCGATCACGTTCACGAATAAGGCCGCGCGTGAGCTGCGCGAGCGTCTGGAATTTGCCCTCGGTGACGAGGAAGCCGCGTCCGCTGTCTGGGCGTACACCTTCCACACGGCCTGCCTGCGCATTCTGCGCAAGCACGTTGACCTGCTCGGCTTTGAGAGCGCGTTCACCATCTACGATGAGGACGACAAGAAGCGCGTTATTCTCAACGTAATGAAAAAGCTCGATCTCGATCCCAAGAATTTCGATCCGCGAACCGTGATGGGCATGATCTCCCGCGCGAAGGACAAGCTGATGACTCCTCGTCAGTTCAGTGCGGATGCCGCCGGTGACTACTTCCGTGAAAAGGTCGCAGACGTCTACCGCGATTACGAAAAGGCCATGAAAAAGGCCTGTGCACTGGATTTCGACGATATTATCATGAAAACCGTGCTGCTGCTGCAGAACAACCCCGAGGTGCTGGAATACTATCAGCGCCAGTTCCGCTACGTGCTCGTGGATGAGTATCAGGATACCAACTACGCGCAGTATGTGCTCACCAGCCTGCTGGCAGGTTATTACGAGAACATCTGCGTGGTCGGCGATGACGACCAGAGTATCTACAAGTTCCGCGGTGCAACGATCACGAACATTCTGGAGTTTGAAAAGCAGTTCAAGGACGCGAAAACCATCCGTCTGGAACAGAATTACCGCTCGACCGGCAACATTCTGAATGCCGCAAACGAGGTTATCCGCAACAACGTCGGCCGTAAGGGCAAGGAGCTGTGGACCGACCACGGTGACGGTGCGAAAATCCGTCTGCATCGCTCGGACAGCCAGGAGGGCGAAGCCGCCTACATTGCCGATACCATCCGCGAAGGCGTGGAGCAGGGCCGAAAATGGGGAGATTTCGCCGTTCTGTACCGCAATAACGTCCTGTCGGATAACATTGCCGCCGCATTCATCCGCGCGGGCATCCCGTACCGCGTGTACAAGGGCCGCGACTTCTTCTCGCGCGCCGAGGTCAAGGACATGTTCGCCTACCTGTGGGTGATCGAAAATCCTGCGGACGAGCTGCGTCTGCGCCGTATCATCAACACGCCTGCCCGCAAGATTGGCGATAAGTCGGTCGAAACCGCCATGCGGCTTGCCGTTGAGTATGGCACAACACTGTATGATGTGGTATGCCATGCTTCTCAGTACCCTGCCCTGTCCCGCGGCGCCGCGGCAATGGAGAAGTTCGGCGAGATGATCGAAAATCTGCGCAAGCTGCGGGAATTTGTTTCGCTTTCCGAGCTGTACGATGAACTCATGGACAAAAGCGGCTACATCCGTGCGCTGCAGCTCAAGGGCGGCGCAGAAGAGGAAAGCCGCATTGAGCACATCGAGGAGTTAAAATCCTACATTGTCGATTACGAGGACAAGACCGAAACGCCGTCGCTCGGCGATTTTCTCGAGAACATGGCGCTGTACACGGATGCCGACCAGTCCGGCGAGGACGATGACGCGGTTATCATGATGACCATGCATGCCGCCAAGGGTCTGGAATTTCCTGTCGTATTCCTCGCGGGCATGGAGGACGGGCTGTTCCCCGGCTTCCGTGCAATGGAGAAGGACGAGGACATGGAGGAGGAACGCCGCCTGTGCTACGTTGCCGTCACCCGCGCGAAGGAGCAGCTGTATCTCACCTGTGCGGAGCGCCGCCTGCTGTACGGCCGCACGCAGTATTCGCATCCGTCGCGCTTTGTTGATGAGATGCCGGAAGATCTGCTTGAGAGCAATATCACCGAGAGCCGCCGGTTCTCGAACGCAACTGCACCCGATCCGACGCTTTCGCGTCCGCAGGTGGCTCGCGCGCGGTACGTTTCCGCTGCAAATGCAGCGCCGAGCGCGTCGCTGGCCTCGGCAGCTAAAAGCAAGCCGCTGCCGAATTTTGCCGCAGGCGATCGCGTGTTCCATAAGGCCTTCGGCGATGGACTGATCGTGTCGGTAAAGCCGATGGGTGGCGATGCCCTGCTCGAAATTGCATTTGATCAGAAGGGCACCAAGCGGCTGATGGCAAAGTCGGCCGGGCAGTTTATGCATAAAATTTAATATACAAAAACCCTCTGAACACATTCATTCAGAGGGTTATTCAAACTTAAATTCTACATTTTCTTCAATGATTTCAACCAATTCATGCGGTTTCATATTCAGCGCAAATGCAATCTTAAATAGCGTATCAACATTAGGACTTCTTAATCCACGTTCGATTTTGCTGTAATGTGTACGGTCTAAAGCCGCTAAACCGCTTAATTGTTCCTGCGTAATGCCCTTTTTCACCCGTAATTCTCGTATAATTATGCCAATGCTCTTCGCATCTATCATTCCGTCGTCCTCCCTATTGTTATGATAACAATAGGGCATTTATTTTATGAGGTCAGTTGACCTCATACAGTAAATATGCTATATTGAATATAAAGAAATTTCCATTACATTCAATGTTTGAATAGGAGATGGCATTATGAGCGATTTGGCATTATTAAAACAATCCGCCGTGAAAGGCTCTATTCGCAATGTACTTATCGATGAATTTGGGAATATCGCCAAAACCCTTGCACCCAAAATCATCGATGCTGTCGTAAAGCTGAAAACAAGGAAACTAACTGTTCTATCGAAGGCTTTGGATACCACACTTCCCAAATTATTGGAAACCGTAGACAAGGGCGTTGCTGCTGCATTTGCTCCAGACCAGCAAACAGTTGACTACTCCAAAGCAATGCTGGATCTTCTTAAATATCAAATGACCATTATTCAGAACGACAACACTTTGTCCCTCTCTGAAAGAAATGCACAGCTTGATGATCTTACGATTAGATACAACGAGTACCAGAGTCAACTTGAGCAATATAAAGATCACGATGCTGGCCGCAAGAAATCCTTTATCGGCTCCATTGTTGCAGGTACTTCTGCTGTTATCGGCGCAGCCGGTATTGCAGCTTTTGTGGCACATCCCAAGGATTTATCTTCTATTATTAAAACGCATCAAAGAACAAAAGCAACCAAGCATGTTTTTGATGGCCTCTTTGATACGTTCAAAAGCATTTTCAGCATATCCCATATTTTCCGCAATCTTTTCACAAAATAAGGACATCAAAAGGAGTTCTCTCACGAGAACTCCTTTTTCACTCTCTCAGCATTTCCCTCAGCTTCTCTATGGCACGTTTTTCGATGCGCGAGACCTGCACCTGCGACACACCGACGATACGGCTGACCTGCTGCTGCGTCAAATCACGCGAATAGCGCAGACTGAGCACCTGCCTGTCGCGGTCGGGCAAGTCCTGCAGAGCCTCGTGCAGCGACAGATGCAGGCAGGTTCTCTCCTCCATTCCCTCGTCACCGACCAGATCACCTACGCGTCCGCCGCCGGACAGCTCCCGCTCGAACGAGTCCACCGACACGTCCGCCTGCTCGCAGGCCGCTACTTCCTCGACCGTCAATCCGGCGGCCTCTGCCAGTTCTGATACGGTCGGTGACCGTCCGTTCCGGCTCTCCCAGTCGCTTTGCAGGCGGCGCACACGAACCGCGCGTTCCTTGACCGCCCGGCTGACCTTGACCGCACCGTCGTCCCGCAGGAACCGCCGAATCTCACCCGCGATTTTGGGCACCGCATAGGTAGAAAACTCGTTGCCGCGCGACACATCGAAACCGCGCACGGCCTTGATGAAGCCGACACACGCCAGCTGATACAGATCGTCCGGCTCGGTGCCGCGCCCGTAATACCGCCGCGCGATCGACCAGATTAAACCGCTGTTGTCCTCGATCAGCCGCGCTTCCGCATCCCTGTCGCCCGAAGCCGCCTGCTCGAGCAGCGTGCGCATTTCTCCGGTCACGCCTGCCGCTCCTTCAGCACCTTGACCATCGCAACCAGCGTTCCCTTCCCCGGCGTGGAGCGCACGCGCATTTTGTCCGTGAATGTCTCCATGATGGTAAATCCCATGCCGCTGCGCGTGTCGTCGCCCGTGGTGAACATGGGCTGGCGCGCCTGCTCGACATTCTCAATGCCGCATCCGGCGTCCTTTACTTTCAGTTCCAGGGCGCGTCCCTCGAACAGCCGCACCGTGACCGTGATAAACCCGCATTTGTCCGCGTAGCCGTGTACAATGGCATTCGTCACCGCCTCGGAGACCACGGTTTTGATGTCGCCAAGTTCCTCCATCGTTGGGTCCAGCTGCGCGACAAACGCGCCGACCGCCTGCCGCGCAAACGCCTCGTTGACCGAATGGCTCTCGAATTTCAGGCTCATTTTGTTGATGACCGCCCGCATTATTCCTTCCCCCTTTCAAAAACCATCACCTGCGGCAGACCGGCCGCCTCAAACACCCGCATCGGCTGCGGCGGTGTGCCGCGCACCGCAAATTCGCGTCCGCTGCGGGCACAGGTGCGGTACAGATGCAGGACGACCGCCAGACCGGAGCTGTCCATAAACGTCAGCTCGGACAGGTCGAGCACCAGCTTTTCGCATGGAAACAGCACCAGCAGATCCTCGGTCTGCTCGATCGCCGCCCGTGCTGCATGATGGTCCAGTTCACCGGTGTACACCGCGATCAACGTGCCCTCCTGCCTTCTCTGCGTGATTTGCAGCATATATGTCACCTCGAAATCAGCAAAATATTACCTCTTATTTCGCATGGTACCCCGCCCTGCGATATACCAAACAATATACCTATTGAAAACAACTGACACAAAAATAAAAGGCTTGTACTTTCAAAGTACAAGCCTTATTTTACCTGTTTATTCCATTTTAATCTGTCGCTTTCGGTCGGCCACGCAAAATCTTCTCGCACTCACCGATGAGGTACAGCGAACCGCAGATAAGAATGCAGTCGTTCATCTTCGCATGCTCCAGCGCAAGCTCAATGGCGTGCTCGGCGGATTCGCATTCGTACACGCGCTTGCACGACTGCCGCGCCAGCTCTGCAATCGTGTGTGCATCCAGCGAACGCTCACCCGCATCCGGCGCACAGGCGTAAAAGTCATCCGCGCGGCTGGCGACCTCGTGAACACAGGTTTCGTAGTCCTTGTCGCGCACCATGCCCATCACAACGTGCAGCCGCTTCATCTTGAGCAACTCATCCACCGCGTGACACAGAGCATCCGCGCCTGCGGCATTGTGTGCGCCGTCGAGCAGGATGAGCGGCTGATCGACCACGCGTTCCAGCCGGCCTGCGATACGCGCCCGCGCCAGACCGCGCACGGCGGCTTCGGTCGGAATGTTCCAGCCGCGCTCGCGCAGTGCGTTCAGCGCCCGCAGAGCCGTCCGCGCATTCTGCAGCTGATGCCGTCCGGGCATGGCAATGGTGTAGCCCTGCGCCTCGTACACGAACGCCGAACCGCCGATGTCACACCGCAGTACGCGGCAGTCCTCCGCTCCGCCGAACCAGACAGCGCCCGCCGCGTCGCAGGCACGGCGCAGCACCCGCTGTACATCGTTCGGCTGACCGTCCGCGCAGACAACCGCCGCACCCGGCTTGAAAATACCTGCCTTCTCGGCCGCAATGACCGCCGTTGTGTTGCCAAGCACCGCCATATGGTCGAGCGAAATCGGCGTAATAACGCAGACCTCCGCATTTTTGATGACATTTGTCGCATCACAACGGCCGCCCAGACCGGTTTCGAGAACCACAATATCGCATTCCTGCTCAACAAAGAAGAGGAACGCCAGTGCGGTCGTAAACTCAAACTCGCCGATGGTCTCACCCTCGGGCAGTGTGAGCGATTCACACGCCACCGTTACCCGTTCGCACAGGCGCGTCAGATCGTCGTCCGAGATCATCACGCCGTCCACGCGGATGCGCTCGTAAAACTGCACCAGATACGGTGAGGTATACAGTCCGGTGCGCATTCCGGCCGCCTGCAGTGCCGAGGCGATCATGCACGCGGTCGAGCCTTTGCCGTTCGTGCCCGCAAGATGAACAAACTTCAGCCTGTCCTGCGGGTTTCCCAGCGCCTTGCACAGCGCCTTGATGCGGTGCAGACCCGGCTTGCCGGAAAATCTGCCGAGAGAGTGTATGTATTCGATTGCTGTTTTCGGATTTTCGGTATCCATAATAGCTTCTTTCCTTGTATTATAATGATACATTTGATTATAACACAGTTTCATCAAATTGAGAATGGAGAATGGAAAATGGAGAATTACCTTTCCGCAAAAGGAGCGGCACTTACTTCATCTGAACATTTATTCTCCATCTTCACCTCTCCATTGGAACCATAAAAACCACCGAAATTCGGTGGTTTTTATGGTTTTACTTGATCTCCTCGACCGGAATCTGCTTGAGCAGCTCGCTCGGGCCGCAGCCGGAGCACTTTGCACAGTCGTGCATGCATGCCATCGGATCATCCGGATCTTCCTCACGGCCGATCTCGAGGATGGTCGGGTCACCCTGCTTTTCACCGACGAGAAACTTTGCAACCGATTCCTCCGCCGAGCCTTCGCAGCCGGGCACGAGCAGCACGCCGAGCATCTCGAGTGCGTTGCGCGTTGCCAGACCGAGCGAACCGCAGATGAGCACGTCGATCTGCTCCAGACCGGCGAACTTGATCAGGTCGGTCGCGGATGTGCCGGCAATCCTGGCAATGCGCTTGCCGACCGGTTCCCGGCCCTCGGTGGTGATAATGAGCACCTCACGGCAGTCGCCCAGATTCTTGGCGATCCGGCCGTTTTCATATGCTACGCCAATGTTCATAACAGACCCTCCACGGTCTTAAGCGCACCGGAAAGCTCGTCCGGCAGCTTTGCATCCTCGATCTTGCCTGCGTCAACCGCCGCAGCCAGCTTCGGGTCGATCGGCAGCTTGGCCAGAACCGGCAGTTCGTAGTGCGCGGCTACCTCGTCAATGTGGCTCTCGCCGAATACCGAAATGTGCTTGCCGCAGTCCGGGCATGCCAGATAGCTGTAGTTCTCCACGATGCCGAGCACCGGAATGTTCATCATCTTCGCCATCTTAACCGCCTTGCCGACGATCATGGAGACCAGATCCTGCGGCGAGGTGACAACGATGATGCCGTCCACCGGCAGGGACTGGAACACGGTCAGCGGTACGTCGCCCGTTCCGGGAGGCATATCGACAAACAGGAAGTCCACATCGTCCCATACAACGTCCGACCAGAACTGCTTGACAGTCTCCGCGATGATCGGACCGCGGTAAATAACCGGATCGTCCTCGTTCGGGAGAACGAGGTTGATGGAGATCATCTGTACGCCGCCTTCGCTGCGTGCCGGCAGGATGCCTTCCTCGCAGCCCTCGAGCTGACCGTGTACGCCGAAGGTCTTGGGGATAGACGGACCGGTGATGTCGGCATCCAGCACACCGCAGGAATAACCCTTGCGCGTCATGCCGACCGCCATCATCGAGGTGAGCAGGCTCTTGCCTACGCCGCCCTTACCGGAAACAACGCCGATGACTTTTTTAACAGAGGCCGCCGGATTGGCTGCAACCTTGAGGCTCTTTTCGCCGCCGCAGTTAGACGAGCAGCTATCGCAATTATGCGAGCAACCCATAAAAAACAACTCCTTACCTATATATCTTGCATAGAAACAGTATACCCTAAAAAGAAACTTTCCGCAAGCATCGCACCGGCTTATTTATTGACAAATGCCAAAAACGGGAAAGCACCGCTGTTTCGCGGGGGAACGAAACAACGGTGCTTTCGGTTAATAACACAAATTGAAAAAGGGAAAAAAGAGAAATGAAAAAAATCGGATGACGTCAATGCGGGATTTGCGGCTCTCCCTCACTGACAAGTACAGTATACCGTCTTTTTATGCCGAATGTGTGAACGAAATTTGAATATGCTGTGAAGGATATGAAAAGAAAACAGCATATCGTCCAAGCCGCAGTTTGGCAGCCAAAAGAGAAACGCCCTGTTTCCCGGGGGAAGGAAACAGGGCGTTCTCGTTGATGCAAACGAAAAGAGTTTAAGAAAAGGTGATAAAATCAAAGAAAAGAGGTTGTCAGCTTGAGAAAAGGGGTAACTCTTACTGACACCTATAGTATATCGCGCAGGCGCCCTTTAATTGTGAACAAATCGTGAACAGACCTTGAAATATTTTTTACAATGTAAACAAGTACCCTGCTTAACCATTTCAAAGATACTCCGAGGCAGGAAAACACCCCGGCTCCGTGGGGGAAACGAAACCGAGGTGTTTTCGATCATTTCACAAAATAAAGGGGGTAAAAGAGAAATAAAAGATTGTAGATGACTATCGATTCGGGATTGCGGCTTCCCTTATCGACAATGTTAGTATACCGCACTTTACTTCAAAATGTGTGAACGAATTTTGAACATAATTTGAAAGGTTTGTGTACTGCCGAAAACCCGGTTTCGTACAGGAAAACACCCTGCCTCCGAGGGGGAACGGAAACAGGGTGTTTTCGGTCATTTCACAAAATAAAGGGGGTAAAAGAGAAATAAAAAAATCAGTAGGCTGTGTCGTTCGGGATTGCGGCTTCCCTCATCGACAATGTTAGTATACCCCACTTTGCCGCAAAATGTGTGAACGAATTTTGAACAGAATTTGAAAGGTTTGTTTCTAAGGCAACACCGCATAATTGAACAAGAGCGATTTGCGAGTAAATTTTGCGTACTGACAAGACGCGGTTTTGCCTAAAGTTCATAATTTGCCGCTTGATTCCCGTTTTACCGTGTTACAGCTGTGCGACCATGGTTTTCAGGGCATCCGGGTTCATGGCAGGCGTGTCCTTCAGCGGAAACTCCAGACCGAGCCGTTCATATTTTTCCATGCACAGCTTGTGGAACGGCAAAAACTCCAGCTTTTCAAAGTTGGGATAGCTTTCCGCCTTGGCTTTGACGCGGTGTAAATGGTCCATACCATCGGTCAGACCGGGCACGACCACATGCCGAATCCACAGCGGCACGTTTTTCATCGCGGTCAGCTGCAGGAAACGCTCAATCTGGTCGAAATCCGCGCGGCAGTTCTTGAGATAATCCGCTTTGGTGAGAAATTTCAGGTCGCACAGGACTAAATCCGTGTGCGCGAGCACCTTTTCCGCTTTGGAGAGATTGCCCACGCCGGAGGTATCGAGCGCGGTGTGTACGCCGTGCTCATGCAGCTTGGCGAAAAACTCCTCAACAAATTCGGCCTGCAGGAGCGGTTCGCCGCCGGTGACGGTTACGCCGCCGCCATTCTTCCAGTACGGACGAAACCGGAGAGCCTTGCGGACCAGCTCGTCCACGTCGGTCGGTGTGCCGCCTTCGGTCAGCCAGGTATCGGGATTGTGGCAATAGACGCACCGCAGCGGGCAGCCCTGCATAAATACGACGTATCGCACGCCGGGGCCGTCCACCGCGCCGAGGGACTGAATGGAATGAATGTTTCCGGTCATATTGCCACTTTCCTTTCTATTCGAAAAAAATAAATGGTTCCGTGGCTTTGCCGCGGAACCATACCTCTGCCCGCGCCGCGGCGGCGCGTCCTCGTCCGCTGTGCGGGCGAGAGGAGGTTATCCCAAACGGTTTCGCAAGGAACCGGTTGGGTATCTAAGGGGGACAGCATCCCCCTTAGAGGTTAAATCGCCTCGTGGAAGGTACGCGAAATAACCTCACGCTGCTGCTCACGGCTCAGCTTGTAGAAGTTGACCGCGTAGCCGGAAACACGAATGGTCAGGTTCGGGTACTGCTCCGGATGCTCGTAAGCCGCCATCAGGGTTTCACGATTGAGTACGTTTACGTTCAGGTGATGCGCGTTCTGCGCGAAGTAGCCGCCCATGATGGCAACAAGGTTGTTCACCTGCTCCTCATCGGTCTTGCCGAGCGCACCCGGCGTGATGGAGAACGTGTTGGAGATACCATCGCGGCAGTAGGTGTAGCTCAGCTTTGCAACCGAGTTGAGCGATGCCAGTGCGCCGGAAACATCACGGCCGCTCATCGGGTTTGCGCCCGGTGCCAGCGGTTCGCCGTGACGGCGGCCGTCCGGCGTATTGCCGGTCTTTTTGCCGTACATTACGTTGGAGGTGATGGTCAGGATGGACAGCGTATGAATTGCGCCGCGGTACAGCGGGAACTGCGTCAGTGCCTGATAGAACTTCTCGACCTGCTCACACGCGATCTGATCTACACGATCGTCGTCGTTGCCGAACTTCGGGAAATCGCCCTCGATCTCAAAATCCACGATAATGCCGTTCTCCGGATTACGGATGGGCTTTACCTTGGCATACTTGATCGCGGAAAGCGAATCTGCCATGCAGCTCATGCCCGCAATGCCGAACGCCATCAGGCGGCGCACCTCAGTGTCATGCAGCGCCATCTGGCTCTTCTCGTAGGCATACTTGTCGTGCATGTAATGGATGGTGTTCATCGCGGAAACGTAGGTCTTAGCCAGCCACGGACGGTAGAAGTCCATGCGGCGGAGAACCTCCTCATAATCCAGCACATCGCCGTCCATGACCGGCATCTCCGGGCCGACCTGCTCGAACTTGTTCTCGTCACGGCCGCCATTGATCGCCATCATCATCAGCTTTGCGATGTTGGCACGCGCACCAAAGAACTGCATGTCCTTACCGACGCGCATCGCGGATACGCAGCACGCGATAGCGTAATCATCGCCGTAGTACGGGCGCATGACGTCGTCGTTCTCGTACTGGAGCGCATCCGTGTCGATAGACACCTTTGCGATGAACTTTTTCCAGTTCTCCGGCAGGTTTTCGCTCCACAGAACGGTCAGATTCGGCTCTGCGGCAGCGTTCAGATTGTACAGGGTGTTGAGCATGCGGTAGCTGTTCTTCGTAACCATGTGACGGCCGTCCTCGCCGATGCCGCCGACTGCCTCGGTGATCCACATCGGGTCGCCGCCGAACAGCTCGTTGTACTCCGGCGTGCGCAGGTGGCGCGCCATACGCAGGTGCAGCACGAAATCGTCCATGATCTCCTGTGCCTCGGACTCGGTCATGAGACCTGCCGCAATATCACGCTCAAAGTAGATATCGAGGAAGGTGGAGGTGCGGCCAAGGCTCATTGCAGCGCCGTTCTGCTCCTTGATGCCGGCCAGATAGCCAAAGTACAGCCACTGAACGGCCTCCTTTGCGTTCTCCGCCGGACGGGTGATATCAAAGCCGTAGGAAGCCGCCATTGCGATCATATCCTTGAGCGCCTTGATCTGGTCGCTCAGCTCCTCCGCGCAGCGGATTTCCTTCTCGGTGGTCGGCACGCTGCCGAGCGCATCCTTGTCCTTCTGCTTCTCCTCGATGAGGCGATTCACGCCGTACAACGCCACGCGGCGGTAGTCACCGATGATGCGGCCGCGGCCGTAAGCATCCGGCAGGCCGGTCAGCAGACCAACGTGACGCGCTTCACGAACGTCCTTGGTGTATGCGGAGAATACGCCGTCGTTGTGGGTCTTGTGGTACTTGAACTCCTCCTCAATCTTGGGAGAAACCTCGTAGCCGTACTGCTTGCACGCATCACGGACCATACGCATGCCGCCGAACGGATTGCATGCACGCTTGAGCGGCTCATCGGTCTGCAGGCCGACAATTACCTCGTTGTCCTTGTCGAGATAGCCCGGGCCGAAGGCCGTGATGGTGATAACGGTCTCGGTGTCGATATTGCGGACACCGCCCTTTTCGCGCTCCTCCGCGAGCAGTGCGTCGAACTTCTCACGCAGTGCAGTCGTGCGTGCGGTAGCCGGAGCCAGAAAAGCGCCGTCACCATCATACGGGGTGTAATTCTTCTGGATAAAATCGCGGACGTTGATCTCGTTTTCCCAGTTGCCGCCATTAAAGTTATTCCATGCGTTCATGTTCTTTTCCTCCTGTTTGTGCTGTCTGCTGTCCTTTTTATGGTAACAAAAAAGGACAGCATCGCGTATTACTTGCGACACTGCCCAGACGGTCGGCATTGAGATACACTTCACGGTGCATCTGATTACGGAACTCCCTGCTCCCCGGTGGTTTGCGCTCCACCTGTGTCCGTCAGTTGCAGGGAATCTGTCTGGCATTAGCATAACACATCTGCCGCTCAATATGCAACTGCCGAAAGTCACAAAAAATCCATGTGAAAAAACTGTGGAATCTGTGTAAAGTATCTTTTCAATTTACACCAAATAGGGTATAGTAAAAATACGATACTGCGCATTGTACAATATACAGAATGCGAAAAACAGAGTCAGGAGGCAGACGAGTATGTTAAAGATTGGTATGCTGACCAGCGGCGGCGACTGTCAGGGTCTGAACGCGGCACTGCGCGGTGTAGCGAAAACACTGTATAACGAACTGGGAGATAAAGTAACCATCTATGGTATTCGGGACGGCTACCGCGGTTTGATCGAGGGCGATTACCACGAAATGCTGCCCGAGGATTTTTCGGATATTCTGACCGTCGGCGGCACCATTCTCGGTACATCGCGCCAGCCGTTCAAGGAAATGCGCAAGACCATCGAGGACAGCGAGGAGACCAAGCTGGATAAAATGCTGCACACGGTGAAAAAGGCAGGCTTTGACTGTCTGGTCATTCTGGGCGGCAACGGCACGCACAAGACCGCAAACCTGCTGAGCATGAAGGGTGTAAACGTGGTAACGCTGCCCAAGACGATCGACAACGATCTGTGGGGCACCGAGCTGACATTCGGTTTTCAGTCCGCGATTGATATTGCGTCCACGGTTATTGATTCCATCCATTCCACCGCATTTTCGCACTCGCGCGTGTTCATCGTGGAGGTTATGGGACATAAAGCCGGCTGGCTGACGCTGTACGCAGGCATTGCCTCCGGCGCGGATGTCATCGTTATTCCGGAAATCCCCTACTCCGCAAAAAAGATTGCCGCAGCGATTGAAAAGCGTGCCAAGGCTGGCAAACGATTCTCGATCATTGCAGTGGCTGAGGGCGCGGTAAGTCAGGACGAGGCCAAGCTGAGCAAAAAGGAATTCAAGGCTGCCCGCGAGGCGATGACCTATCCGTCCATCTCCTACCGCATTGCGGACGAGCTGAAGGAGCTGACCGGTCAGGAGATCCGCGTTACCATTCCGGGCCATTACCAGCGCGGCGGTGCTCCCTGCCCGGCCGACCGTGTGCTGACAAGCCGGTTCGGCGTAGCGGCAGCCCAGCTTATCCTGCAGAAAAAGTTCGGCTATATGGTTGCGCTGCAGGATAACCGCATCGTGCCTGTGCCGCTGACCGAGGTCGCAGGCAAGCTGAAAACCGTTCCGCCCGATAGCGAACTGGTGAAGCAGGCAAGAGCGCTCGGACTGTCGATGGGCGACTGATTGCCGAATTGAGAATTGAAAATGGAGAATGGAGAATGAACGCAGCTATTTAATCCGTTCCAAAAAGGACGCATAATATGCGTCCTTTTTTCGTGCAAAAGCACATATAAAATTCCGGTTTGCTTGCAAACCGCAACTACATGACAGGATTTCGTTCAGAAATCTGAGTCATTGTCCCGTGCCGTGCACGACCGCCGTTTCACGGCGGCATTCAATCGCGTTTGCCGTGCAAATGCAAAAAAACGCAGGACATGCGCGCGCAGCGCGGACATAGCCGCGCAAGGATAGCGCCTGCGTTTTTTTACAAGAAAAAAGGGATTTTGTGTGCCCGCCAAGGCGGACGCGCAAAATCCCGTATAGGACGTATCCGAGCCATTGGCTCGGTACGTCCCTCTCGTCCGAAAGCGTGGTTTCGGACGAATTATTTGATGGTCATAACCTGATCACGAGCAGGACCTACGCCAAGCATGGTAATCGGGCACTCGATGATGCGCTCCAGTTCCTTGATGTAGGACTGCACGGTTGCCGGCAGTTCCTCGAAGGAACGGCAGTTGGTGATATCCTCATCAAAGCCGTCGAACTCCTCGTAGACCGGCTCGCAGTCCACCAGATCCATAAAGTTCGCCGGGAACTCGGTAACGGTTTCGCCGTTCTTCAGCTTGTATGCAACGCAGACCTTGAGCTTCGGCAGGCCGCGCAGCGGGTCGATCTTGTTGATGACAACGTCGGTCAGACCGTTTACACGAACTGCGTAGCGTGCAACAACTGCGTCGAACCAGCCGGTACGGCGCGGACGGCCGGTAACGGTACCGAACTCGCCGCCTGCATTGCGGATGTAGTCGCCGGTCTCGTCGAACAGCTCGGTCGGGAACGGACCCTCGCCCACACGGGTAGTGTAGGACTTGAAGATACCCATAATCTCGTTGATGGCAGTCGGGCCGACACCGGAACCGATGCAGCAGCCGCCTGCTACCGGATGAGACGAGGTAACATACGGATAGGTGCCCATGTCGAGGTCGAGCAGCGTGCCCTGTGCACCCTCGAACAGCACTTCCTTGCCGGACTTGATAGCATCATAGGTCATAACGGTGGTGTCGCGCACCATCGGACGCAGACGGTCTGCGTAAACCTTGTACTCTGCGATAACAGCGTCCGCGTCGATCGGCTCGCCGCCGTAAACGCCGGTGATCACGCGGTTCTTGCGGGCACAGGTCTCGCGGATAACCTCCTCGAAACGCTCTGCGTCTACAAAATCGTGCATGCGGATGCCGCTGCGCTCGGACTTGTCCATATAGGTCGGGCCGATGCCCTTCTTGGTGGTGCCGATTGCGGTGCCTTCCTTGGCCTTCTCCGCCTCGCTGAGCGCATCCAGCTCAAGGTGCCACGGCATGATGCAGTGGCAGCGTGCGTCGATGAACAGCTTGTCGGTGGAAACGCCCTTCTCGTGCAGGCCGTCGATCTCGCCGAGGACAGCCTTCGGATTGACAACAACACCCGGGCCGATGACGTTGACGCACTCCGGATACAGGATGCCGGACGGAATCAGCTGCAGCTTGTACTTCTCACCGCCGGCTACAACGGTGTGACCGGCATTGTTGCCGCCCTGGCTGCGGACAACCAGATCCGCCTTGCCTGCGAAAATATCAATAAACTTACCCTTGCCTTCGTCGCCCCACTGGGCGCCGAGAATTACCTTACCTGGCATTAGGATTTCCTCCCTTTCTATCTGCAACGTGCTCTTGTCACGCAGTATACTTATAATAGGTAACAGCCATACCCTTAAAATTATAGCATACCCTTTTCTACTTTTCAATGCCGTTTTGCACGTTTTTGTCTTGTAAAAGGCGGCCCGCCGTTGTAAAATATTTTATAATAGCGGGAAGTATGGCCGCACGGCGGTCTGCCCCGATGAAGGAGTTCGTTTTTCTATGCATTATCTTGATAACGCGGCGACGACCCGCGTGCTGCCCGAAGCAGCCGAAGCGGCCGTTCACGCGATGTGCGAGGAGTTCGGCAATCCGTCCAGCCTGCACCGCATGGGTCTGGAGGCCTCGCATCTGCTTGAGGACAGCCGCAGGACGGTCGCGTCTGCGCTCGGCTGTCTGCCTGAGGAAGTATATTTCACCGCCTGCGGCACGGAGAGCACCAACATCAGCCTGCGCGGTGCCGCTCACCTCAACCGACATAAAAAGGGCCGCATCATCACGACCGAGATCGAGCACGCGGCAACCGTCAACACCGCAAAGCAGCTTGCTGCGGACGGCTTCGACGTAGTTTTCCTTGCACCGGACGCAACCGGTCACATCACGCCCGAGGTGCTGAGCGAAGCACTGACCGAGGACACCATTCTTCTCTCCTGCCAGCTGGTCAACAACGAGATCGGCACGGTACAGCCGGTCGAACAGCTCGGCAGGCTGCTCAAGGCCAAGGCACCCAAGGCGCTGTTCCATATTGATGCCGTACAGGGTCTTTGCCGTGTACGCCTGACGCCGAAAAAATGGAACTGTGACCTGATGAGCGTTTCCGGCCACAAGATCGGCGCACCCAAGGGCATCGGTGCACTGTATGTCAAGAAGGGTCTGCGTCTGCCGCCGCTGACCTTCGGCGGCGGTCAGGAGCGCGGCATGCGCCCAGGCACCGAGGCCGTGCCGAATATTGCCGCATTTGCCAAGGCGTGCGAGATTCGCATGGCGCATTTCGATGAGGATTACGCCCATGTGCAGGCGCTGGCCGACTACCTCAAGCAGCAGGTCAGCGCCGAGCTGCCGGACGCTGTGATCAACGGCGAAGGCAATATCCCGCATGTTGTCAATCTTTCCATGCCCGGCTGCAAGAGCGAGGTCATGCTGCATGTACTCGAGGGGGACGAGGTTTACATTTCCAGCGGCTCAGCCTGCTCCAAGGGCAAGCAGAGCGGTGTGCTCAAGGCACTCGGTCTGCCGAAGGCGCGCACGGACAGCGCGCTGCGCGTGTCGTTTGCACCGTTCAACACCAAGGAAGATGTGGATGCGTTTGTTGCAGCGGTCAAAAAGGGCGCGAAAATGTTCCGCAGATAAGCTAATTCGTAATTAGGAATTATTGCGAGGAGGTAGGGTTATGAGTAACAAACATATTATGAACGCCGGTATCTGCTGTATCTGCACGGCCGTGATTTTCGGTCTGCACTTCTTCGTGTACGGCCGGATGCTGCTGGACAATCCTGTGCTGGTTGGCGCTACCTGCGCTGTTTTTATTGCATCAGCCGCAGGGCGCACAGGCGAGGAACGAGAACCATGGTTTCCGCCTAATCATATCGTTACACGGCTTTGTCAGCTGATATTCTGCGGTATCCTCTGCACCATTCCGTACATACTGTTCACGGAACCGTATTCTCTCGACAACTGGATTTTCCTGCCGCTTTGGGCTACGTTGAGCATTATCGAGCTAAGATATCGAGAGCAAAATTCCACTGCTTATGCGGTTACTATGGCAGTCGCTCTGTGTGTTACCGGCGCATTTCTGCTGATTACCCACCCGATTACGGCATCTCAGGCACAGAGTATCGTCGAGCAGGCAGGCTATACCGACTGCGCTTACTACAAAGTAAATCCCAATAACAATACCGCATATAAAGACGGACAGGACAGCGAGGCTCTCTACTTTACTGCGCCCGAACCTGCGGACATGTCCGACTACTATGCCTTTTCCGCAAACAAGGATGGCGAAAAATACGGTGTTCTTGTTTCTTATTTTCGCGGAACCATTGACGAGGAACAAAAACAAGGAGTTTAATCTATATGGAATACAAAATCATCACCAAACCGGACGGCTCGGAGCACAAGCTCGCCGTATATGACGGCAAATGCCGCTTCTGGATGGAGGGCCTTTACGACAGCCTGCCGGACACTGCCGAAAAGCGTGCAGCGGAATGCAGTCTGCCGGTCAAAATTGACCGCCGGGAGGACGGCACGGTCAGCGTCGGCACGCAGTCGCTCGTACCGTGGGAGACCGATTACGGCAAGCTGGAAATCATGGCGGACGTTTACTTAAACTATCTGGCACAGGTGTTCAACCTGCCGGATGATGATTATGTCAAGACCCGCTTGGAGTTTGGCTCGGACAGCGCCGACCGCGACAGCCTGATGACCGCCGAGGAGAAGGAAATCATCAGCGCAAACAAATAAATTTACCATCAAGGAGACAATAAATGAAAGAAGTATTACTGCTCAAGTGCGGTGAGATCGTCCTCAAGGGACTCAACCGCAAAACCTTTGAGGATCGTCTGCTGAAAAACCTCAAGCGCCGCATGGCGCACGTTGCAGACTGCGAGATCACCATGCGCCAGTCGGTCGTTTATGTGGAGATTCCGGACGATGCGGACGCAGATGCGGTTATGGAGTGCGCAAGCCGTGTGTTCGGCTTTGCGACCATCTCCCGTGCAGCGGTCTGCCCGGAAAAGACGCTCGAGAGTGTCATTGCGACCGCAAAGGACTATCTGGCACCCAACTTTGCGGCGGCTAAGACCTTTAAGGTCGAGTCCAAGCGCGGCGACAAGAAATTCCCGATGACCTCCACCGAAATCAGCCAGCACGTCGGCGGCGAGCTTGCTGATCTGTTCCCGGATGTTCGTCCGGATATGCACCATCCCGACCTGACCGTACACGTTGAGATGCGCGAGAAGTACGCCTTTGTACACGCCGGTCCGGTTCCGGGTGCGGGCGGCATGCCGATCGGCTCGAACGGCCGTGCAGCGCTGCTGCTCTCCGGCGGCATCGACTCCCCTGTTGCCGGCTGGATGATGGCCAAGCGCGGTCTGGAGCTGTGCGGCATCCACTTTTTCAGCTATCCGTACACCTCCGAGCGCGCCAAGGAGAAGGTGCTTGAACTGGGCCGCAAGCTGACCGCATGGTGCGGCCGCATGAGCGTTATGGTCGTGCCGTTCACCCACATTCAGGAGGAGATCCGCGACAAGTGCCACGAGGAGCTGTTCACGCTCATCATGCGCCGCTTTATGATGCGCATTGCCGAGCGCGTAGCTGTTGAGTACGGCTGCGGTGCGCTCATCACCGGTGAGTCGCTCGGTCAGGTTGCCAGCCAGACCATGCCCGCCATGGCCGTTACCGGCGCGGTGTGCGACCTGCCGGTATTCCGTCCCTGCATCGGCATGGATAAGGAGGAAATTGTCACGATCGCCCGTAAGATCGACACCTTTGAGACCTCTATCCTCCCCTACGAGGACTGCTGCACCGTATTCACCCCGAAGCACCCGAATACCAAGCCGAAGATGCCGAAGATCCTCGAGGCAGAGGGCCACCTCGACGTTGAAGCACTCGTGGACGAGGCGGTTAAGGGTGTGGAGATTATTCATCTGCCGTAAACACAGGTATTCGCTATGCCGCAGGGCGGGGTCACCCCGCCCTGCAATATAACCTCTATCACGTTTTTCCAAAGGAGGAAAATCCATTGAACGCAGAACTTATCGCAGTCGGCACAGAGATTCTGCTGGGCGACATCGTAAACACCGATGCACAGCTGATCTCGCAGGGTCTGTCCGAGCTGGGCATCAATGTATTCTACCAGACCGTTGTCGGTGACAATCCGGCGCGTCTCGAGCGCGTAGTCCGCGAGGCAAAGGACCGTGCTGACATCATCATCACCACCGGCGGCCTTGGCCCAACTCTTGATGATCTGACCAAGGAGACGCTGGCGACCGTTTTCGGCAAAAAGATGGTACTGCATCAGCCGTCCATGGACCGTCTGACCGACTTTTTCAAGACCATCGGCCGCGAAATGACCAAGAACAACGAAAAGCAGGCATGGCTGCCGGAGGGCTGCACCGTATTCACCAACCTGTGGGGCACGGCACCCGGCTGTGCGTTTGAGGCCGACGGCAAGCACGTTCTCATGCTGCCCGGCCCTCCGCGCGAGTGCAACCCGATGTGGAAGGAATGTGCAATGCCGTATCTGTACAAGCTGGCAGGCGGTTGCATCGTATCCCGCAACATCCGCGTATTCGGCCTCGGCGAAAGCAACATGGAGAATATCCTGCACGACATGATGGAAAAAAGCGCAAACCCGACGATTGCGCCGTATGCCCGCACCTCGGAGTGCTTCGCGCGCGTTACCGCCAAGGCGGACACCCCGGCAGAATGCGAAAAGCTGCTCGATCCGGTCGTTGACGAAATCCTGAAGTTGCTCGGCGACGACGTTTACGGCGTAGACGTTGACTCTCTCGAGCAGGTAGTCGGCGACGGCCTGCGCGAGCGCAAGCTGACCCTCGCGGTGGCCGAAAGCTGCACCGGCGGTCTGCTGTCCAAGCGTCTGACCGACATCCCGGGCGCATCCGATTACTACCTCGGCGGTGTATGCTCGTACAGCAACAGTGTCAAGGAGAAGGTGCTCGGCGTGAAGAAGGAGACCCTCGATACGGTCGGCGCGGTATCTCCCGAAACCGCAGAGCAGATGGCTGTCGGCGTTGCAAATGCGCTTGGCTCGGACATCGGCGTCGGCATCACCGGCATTGCCGGCCCGGGCGGCGGCACCGAGGACAAGCCGACCGGTCTGGTCTATATCAGCGTTTGGTACGACGGCAAGTTCTTTACCCGTAAAATGCAGTCCTCGCTCGGCCGCGACCGTGTGCGCATGCAGGCCGCTTCTACGGCGCTTGATCTTATCCGCCGCCATATTTTCTAAACAAATTTATATCGAATTGTACGTTATTTTGTCATTCCCACTCAAATGATGTGGAAAGCAAACAAAATTTCTGTAAAGAAAGTCCAGTAATTGTGCTAAATTGCTGGACTTTTCTATTTATGTGATGTATACTATATCTAACTAAAGTGAGGGTATTCCGCCAAAATTCTGTCGAAGTACACAAACTGTTGGAAAATATTCGTATTTTCCTTCATTTGGCGGCTGTAAAGGGAGAGATGCTGTATGAAGAAAAAATCCGCAGCACCCGCCGCGGAAAAGCGAAGCGAGCTTTTCTATTCCGGCCGGGATTGTCGCGCGTTCGATTACATGGGAGCCCACCCTTTCGTGCAGGATGGTGAACAGGGTTATCTGTTCCGTGTTTATGCACCGGAGGCCGAAAAAGTTTCCGTCATGGGTGAGTTCAACGACTGGAATCGCGACGCCGATTATATGACGCGCGATGAACAGGGTATCTGGGAGAAATTTATTCCGAATATTCCGGAATATGCCGCATACAAGTATAGTGTATGGGCCAAGTCCGGCGATGTGTTTGACAAGTCCGACCCGTACGGCTTCCATTTCGAGACCCGCCCGGGCAACGCCACCAAGGCGTATGACCTCGACGGCTACGAATGGGGCGACGCCTCGTGGCTGGACTGGCGCAAAAAGCACCTGCCGTATTCCAATCCGGTCAACATCTACGAATGCCACCTCGGCTCGTGGAAGATGCACGAGGACGGCAACTTCTACTCCTACCGCCAGCTGGCGGACGAGCTTGTGCCGTATGTCAAGGAAATGGGCTACACCCACATCGAGTTTATGCCGCTGACCGAGTATCCGTTCGACGGCTCGTGGGGCTATCAGGTAATCGGCTACTTTGCCGCCACCAGCCGCTACGGCACGCCGAAGGACCTGATGTACCTGATCGACAAGGCGCATCAGGCCGGTCTGGGCGTTATCATGGACTGGGTTCCGGCGCACTTCCCGAAGGACGGCTGCGGACTGGTCGAGTTTGACGGCTCGCACCTGTACGAATACGCCGATCCGCTCAAGATGGAGCACAAGGAATGGGGCACGCGCGTATTCGACTACGGCAAGGTCTCCACGAGAAACCTGCTGTTCTCCTCTGCGATGTTCTGGATCGAGAAATTCCACATGGACGGCCTGCGCGTAGATGCGGTCGCTTCCATGCTGTATCTGGATTACAACCGTCAGGGGGAGTGGCGGCCGAACGTACACGGCGGACGCGAGAACCTCGAGGCCGTTGACTTCCTGCGGCTGCTCAACGAGTACATCCTGACCGATCATCCGGACGTTATGATGATCGCCGAGGAGTCCACCGCATGGCCGATGGTGACCAAGCCGGGTTACGACGGCGGTCTGGGCTTCAACTTCAAGTGGAACATGGGCTGGATGAACGACATGCTGTGCTACTGCTCGGCGGACCCGTTCTTCCGCAAGGACATGCACGACAAGATCACCTTCTCGTTCATGTACGCCTTTTCCGAAAACTACATTCTGCCGCTCTCGCACGATGAGGTCGTGCACGGCAAATGTTCGCTCATCAGCAAGATGCCGCCTCCGTATGAAAATCAGTTCGGCGGTCTGCGCGCGCTGTACGGATACATGGCCGCACACCCGGGCAAGAAGATGCTGTTCATGGGCGGCGAGTTTGCACAATTCTCCGAATGGGCGTACCAGCGCGGACTGGACTGGATGCTGCTGGATTATCCGGCGCACCGCCAGATGCAGGCATACGTCAAGGCGCTCAATCACTTCTACCTTGCTACTCCGCAGCTGTGGGAGCAGGATACCGACTGGCGCGGCTTTGAATGGATCAGCCATGAGGACAACCGTAACAACATCATCGCCTTCCGCCGTGTGGCGAAGGACGGCTCAGATATCGTGGTCGTTGTCAACTTCTCTCCGGAGGAGCAGCAGGAATACCGCATCGGCGTTCCGATCACCGGCACTTATGAAGAGATATTCACCTCGGACAAGACCGAGTTCGGCGGCAGCGGCATGGCAAACGGCAAGCTCAAGACCGAAAACAAGCCCATGCACGGTCAGGAACAGTCCATTGTTCTGAAGATTCCGCGCTTCGGCGTGCTGTTCTTCAAGGGCAAGGCAAGAGCCAAGCGCCGCACCAAGGCAGAGATCGAGGCCGCAAAAGCCGCAGCTGCCAAGAAACCGGTAAAGCGCACCCGCTCGACCAAGGCAGTTGCGAAATCCGGCACCAAGGCCGTTGCCCGCACAACCGAGAAGGCCGTAGCCAAGACCGGCTCCAAATCCGTTGCAAAGACCACTGAAAAGGCGGTGTCACGCACCGGAACCAAGGCAGTTGCGAAAACCACCGAAAAGGCGGTGTCACGCACCGGAACCAAGGCAGTTGCGAAAACCACCGAAAAAGCGGTGGCACGCACCGGAACCAAGGCAGTTGCGAAAGCCACCGAAAAAGCGGTTTCCGTACCGACAGACAAGGCAGTAACCGCAACCGGCGGTTCTAAATAAGCAAGCGCAAGTTTGCTGCAAAAGAGATACACAGAGGGGATACGCCAGACGGCGTATAGATCGCAGCGATGCAAACTGTGAAAAAGGAGAATTTACATGTATCGGAAAAAAGAATGCGTAGCCATGCTGCTCGCAGGCGGCCGCGGCAGCCGTTTGTATGTGCTGACCAAAAAGGTCGCTAAGCCTGCCGTACCGTTCGGCGGTAAGTACCGTATTATCGACTTCCCGCTTTCCAACTGCGTCAACTCCGGCATTGATACTGTCGGCGTGCTGACCCAGTACGAGCCGCATGTGCTCAACGCTTACATCGGTTCCGGCCAGACGTGGGACCTCGACCGCCTGCGCGGCGGCGTCTATGTTCTGCCGCCGTACGAGAGCAAAAAGACCGAGTGGTACAAGGGCACCGCAAACGCCATCTACCAGAACATTCAGTTCCTGGAGGATTACGATCCCGAGTACGTCCTCATTCTTTCGGGCGACCACATCTACAAGATGGACTACAACAAGATGCTCCAGCAGCACAAGGAGACCGGCGCTGACGCGACCATCGCGGTGCTGGACGTTCCGCTTTCCGAGGCTTCCCGTTTCGGCATCATGAACTGCAAGCCGGACGGCACCATCTACGAATTCGAGGAGAAGCCGAAGGAGCCGAAGTCCACGCTGGCTTCCATGGGCATCTATATTTTCACCTGGAAAAAGCTGAAGGAATACCTCATCAATGACGAGGCCAACGAGCAGTCCTCCAACGACTTCGGCAAGGACATTATTCCGGCGATGCTGAATAACGGTGAAAAGCTGGTTTCCTACCGCTTCAAGGGCTACTGGAAGGACGTAGGCACCATCGAGAGCCTGTGGGAAGCAAACATGGATCTGCTCTCTCCGAACTCCGGCCTGCAGCTTTCCGATGACAGCTGGAAGATTTACGGCCGCACCACCGGTTCGCCTCCGCATTTCACCTCCAAGCAAGCTAAGGTTACCCATACCCTGCTCTCCGAGGGCTGTGAGATCTACGGCGACGTTTCCGAGTCCGTCCTGTTCTCGGATGTTAAGATTGGCAAGGGTGCCAAGGTGGAATATTCCATCCTGATGCCGGGTGCTGTGGTTGAGGAAGGCGCGACCGTGCGCTACTCCATCGTAGCCGAAAAGGCCGTTATCGCCAAGGGCGCGGAAGTCGGCGGCAGCCCGTCCGACAGCGACGTAGACAACTGGGGCGTTGCGGTAGTAGCCGAAGGCGTTCGCATCGGCAGCGGCGCAAAGCTGGCCGCTAAGGAAATGGCAGACGAGGATCTGCCGGACGTAAAGTAAGGGGGCGGCACAAACATGAACAGCGTTTTAGGCATGATCATTGCATTTGATACCGACAACGATCTCCGCGAGATCACCGAGCACCGCACGGTCGGTGCGGTACAGTGGGGCGGCCGATATCGCATTATCGACTTTATGCTTTCCAATATGGTAAACAGCGGCATTTACCGCGTGGGCGTACTGATGAAGGACAAGTACCAGTCCCTGATCGACCACATCGGCAACGCCAAGGACTGGGATCTTTCCCGCAAGAACAGCGGCGTAACCTTGCTGCCGCCGTACTCCTACTCCAAGAAGGCGTCTCCGCTGGTAACCGGCGAGTACCGCGGCAAGATTGACGCACTGGCCGGTGCGGTTGACTTTCTGCAGAAGAACCGTGCAGACTATGTAGTCGTAGCGGACGGCGACATTGTTGCCAATGTACCGCTCGACGACGTGATCGACCGCCATATCAAGTCCGGCGCAGACCTGACCATGGTATGTACCAAGAAGCAGAAGAATTCCCCGTTCACCACCTATGTGGAGCTGAACCGCAAGAAGGAAGCTGTTGACATCCGCGTTGGAGACTGCAACGAGGGCAAGTGCAAGCATGCGGCACTCGGCATTTACGTCATGAGCCGCCAGTACCTTATCCACATGCTGTCCGACTGCGTAACCCATAACTGCATCCACTTCGAGCGCGAGTTCCTCACCCGTGCCCTGATGGACGGCACGGTAGCCGGCTACCTGTTCAACGAGTACGCCGTCAAGATCGAGGACACCTTCGACTACTACCGCTCCAACATGGACATGCTCGACAAGGATGTCCGCAACGAGGTATTCAAGCGCACCCGTCCGATCCTGACCCGCATCAAGGACGAGGCTCCGACCTACTACGGCGATGAAGCCGACGTAGAGGACTGCCTCATCGCCGACGGCTGCCGCATTGAGGGCAAGGTAAAGAACTCCGTCCTGTTCCGCGACGTTGTGATTGAAAAGGGCGCCGAGGTCAATAACTGCATCATCATGGAAGGCGGACGCATTCTGACCGAGGCTTCGCTCCGTCATGTCATCACCGACCGCAATGTTATTATCCGTGATGGTCGCACGATGATGGGACACGAAAATTATCCGATCACCATCGCAAAAAACGCAACCGTTTGATCCTTTTCTGTTAAATCCGCATAAACTTCTGTTTAGAAGTTGCTATCACAGCAAAAACGCATTTTCCGCAGCGCAAATGTTCGTGAAATATTGCTATATTACATTCAGACAGAAACGAGTATAATAAAATTACAACGGGTGCGGAAACGGTCAGCGCTGTTTCCGCACTCTCTGTTGGGGAGGCTCGGCTTTATGAAAATCATGTATGTTACCAGCGAATGCGCTCCGTTCATCAAAACCGGCGGATTGGGCGATGTAGCAGGTTCGCTCCCGCAGGCACTCGCTGCCAAGGGACATGACGTGCGTGTATTCTGCCCGCTGTATTCTGCGATCGACCAGAGTATGCGCGAAAAGTTCTATTACATCAAAAACGCTTACGTCCGTCTGGGCTGGCGCAACCAGTACTGCGGTATCTTCCGCTATGAGGCGGACGGCGTTACCTATTATTTCATCGATAATGAGTATTACTTCGCACGCGGCCAGATCTACGGCGAGTACGACGACGCAGAGCGCTTCGCGTACTACTCCAAGGCGGTACTCGAGGTACTGCCCGATCTGGAGTGGAAGCCGGATGTGATCAACTGCAACGACTGGCAGACCGCCCTCGTTCCGGTTTACTACAACCTGATGTTCGCTTCCCGTCCGTTCTACGAGAACATCAAGACCGTGTTCACTATCCACAACATCCAGTACCAGGGCCGCTACGGTCGTGAGATTCTGGAGTACGTGCTCGGCATTGACGACGCACACTTCCGCTCCGGCTTTATGGCAATGGACGGTGACGTCAACCTGATGAAGGCTGCTATCGTAGCTTCCACGGCTGTCACCACGGTTTCACCGACCTATGCCAACGAAATTCAGACCGAATACTACGGCTACCGTCTGGATTCCGTGCTGCGCATGAACAGCTATAAGCTGCACGGCATCCTGAACGGCATCAATATGGATGCGTTCAATCCGGAGACCGACAGCAAGATCTTCAAGAAATACGGCCCGAACAACCCGCAGGATAAGCAGGTCAATAAGACCGAGCTTTTGAAGCTCTGCGGCCTCGAGGGCGATGCAAACACGCCGGTTATCGGCATTGTCACCCGCTTTGTTGACCAGAAGGGACTCGACCTCGTCGAAGCAGTCCTGCCGGATATTCTGGCGGATGATATTCGCCTGATCGTGCTCGGCACCGGTGACTACCGCTATGAGCAGATGTTCATTGAGGCAAAGCGCCGCTGGCCGGATAAGGTTTCCGCATCCATCATGTTCTCCGGCGATCTGGCAAACCGCATTTACGCAGGCGCCGATATGTTCCTGATGCCGTCCAAGTTTGAGCCGTGCGGCCTGGCACAGATGATCGCACTGCGCTACGGCACCATTCCGATCGTCCGCGAGACCGGCGGCCTCAAGGACACCGTTCACGCCTTTGTCGATTACGCCGGCACGGGCAACGGCTTCACCTTTGCAAGCTACAACGCGCATGACATGCTGCACGTTATCCGCGAGGCCTGCGGCGTATTCCGTTTTAACAAGCCTGCGTGGAGCAAGCTGATTATGCAGGGTATGCAGAGCGACTTCAGCTGGGGCAGCTCTGCCGATAAATATATCGAGGTTTACAAGACCGCGATGGGTCAGTAACCGACCTGTCAGCCCGACCCGTCACCCGATTTGAGGGAATACGGTGACGGTAACTGGTGATTCCGTAATTTTCATCCCATTGAAATCTACGGCACCCTTAGAGGTGCTGACGAGTAATGCGGCAGCCGCATCGCTCAGCAGTACCTCCAAGGCAGTCCCGCGCGGTTCAGCGGCGAGGGATTGTCGAGCAAATTTTGCGTCCTGACGAGGCGCGGGTTTGCAGCAATACTTTGTGTATTGCAAAAAGCCGCAACGAAATCAGGGCACAAAATTTCCGACAAGCACCGCCGATGCAACCGCGTGGGACTGCCTACCAAAATTATGTGAGGAGATAAGAAAGACCATGCCAAAGACCCAGTACACAAAGACCGCTTTGAAAGAAGCCATTGCAGGTAAACTGCAGCGACATTTCGCCTGCGAGGTAGAGGACGCTACCAAGGATCAGGTATACGAGGCTTGTGCCCTCGTAGTGCGCGATGCACTGACCGAGCACATGATCGAAACCCAGAATGAGGTAGAGCAAGACGGAGAACGTCAGGTACATTACCTGTGCATGGAATTTCTTGTTGGCCGCAGCCTGCGCAACAACGCCTACAACCTCGGTATGCTGGATGCACTGACCGCAGCCCTCAAGGACATGGGCTTCGAGATAGCAGACATCTTCGAGGAGGAAGCTGATCCCGGTCTGGGCAACGGCGGTCTTGGCCGTCTGGCTGCCTGCTATATGGACGGCATGGCGACCGACGGCGTACGCGGCACCGGCTACTCCATCCGCTACGAGCACGGCATTTTCAAGCAGAAGATCGTAGAAGGCCAGCAGGTCGAGCTGCCGGATTCCTGGCTGTCTACCGGCGAGGTTTGGCAGATTCCGGCAATGGATGAGACCCGCGAGGTCAAGATCGGCGGCACGGTTGACACCTACTTCGACGATAACGGCAAGCTGGTCGTCAACTACCACGATTACACGCCGGTTCTGGCAGTTCCGTATGATATGCCGATCTCCGGCTACGGCACCAACAACATCGCGCGTCTGCGCCTGTGGAAGGCACAGAGCCCGATCGCACTGGACATGAAGCTGTTCTCCTCCGGTGAGTATCTGAAGGCACTGGAGAAGCACGCACTGGCAGAGACCATCTCCATGGTCCTCTATCCGGAGGATAACCACCGCGAGGGTCAGTCCCTGCGCCTGAAGCAGCAGTATTTCCTCGTTTCCGCAACCCTGCAGGACATCTGTGCAAAGCACAAGGCCAAGTACGGCACGCTCGAAAACTTCGCGCACAAACACGTCCTGCATATCAACGATACGCACCCGACCCTGGTTATTCCGGAGCTGATGCGCATCCTGATGGACGAGAACGACATGAGCTGGGAGCAGGCCTGGAACATCACCAGCCAGTCTGTTGCTTACACCAACCACACCGTTATGCCCGAGGCGCTCGAGTGCTGGCCAGTATCGCTCGTTCAGGAGCTGATGCCGCGTGTTATGCAGATCATCTACGAAATCAACGAGCGCTTCTGCAAGGAGCTGTGGAACTACTTCCCGAACGACTTCCAGAAGATCTCCAAGCTGGCTATCGTTGCCGACGATACCGTCCGCATGGCACATCTGGCTATCGCAGGCTCGTTCTCCATCAACGGCGTATCCGCGCTGCATTCCGAGATCCTCAAGGAGCGTGTATTCACCGATTTCTACAAGATCTACTCCTCCAAGTTCTGCAACGTCACCAACGGCATTGCACACCGCCGCTGGCTGTGTGAGGCCAACCCGGAGCTGGCTGAGCTGATCGAGAGCAAGATCGGCACCGGCTACCGCACCCATCCGTCCGAGCTGCAGGTTCTGAACAACTATGCGGACGACAAGGAGCTGCTCGACAAGCTGGGCGAGATCAAGCGCCACAACAAGCAGCGTCTGGCGGACTATATCAAGGAGCACAACGGCATCGAAGTCAACATGGACTCTATCTTCGACGTACAGGTTAAGCGTCTGCACGAGTACAAGCGCCAGATGCTGAACATTCTGCACATTATCAGCCTGTACCACAAGCTGAAGGACAATCCGGATATGGATTTCGTTCCGCGCACCTTTATCTTCGGCTCCAAGGCCGCACCGGGCTATGCAGTAGCAAAGAAGACCATCCAGCTGATCAACTCCATCTCCAAGATGATCGACAACGATCCGGCAGTACGCGACAAGCTGAAGGTCGTATTCCTCGAGGACTACAAGGTATCGCTGGCTGAGATCATCATGCCGGCTGCCGAGGTTTCCGAGCAGATTTCCATCGCCGGCAAGGAAGCATCCGGTACCGGCAACATGAAGTTCATGATGAACGGTGCTCTGACCATCGGCACGATGGACGGCGCAAACGTCGAGATCTGCGAGGCAGTCGGCAAGGAGAACATCTTCATCTTCGGTATGGAGACGCCCGAGGCTGAGGCACTGGCCGCTTCCGGCAGCTATGAGCCGATGGTCATCTACCAGAACGATCCGGTGATCCGCCGCGTGCTCGATCAGATGATCCACGGCTTCGGTGACGGCGTGGACTACACCGATATTGCCAACCTGCTGCTGCACGGCGGCAACGGCGGCCCGGCTGACCGCTATATGAGCCTGAAGGACTTCGCATCCTACGCTGAAGCACAGGAGCGCGTAAGCCAGACTTACCGCGATCAGGATCAGTGGAACCGCATGGCTCTGATCAACATTGCAAACTCCGGCCGCTTTGCAGCGGACCGCTCGATCGCTGAGTATGCACAGAATATCTGGAGAGTTAAGACCAACTTTGCTTTCTAAGGCTTCGCCTTCGATAGAAAGGACGTAACCGTCCTTTCTATCGAGAAACGCCCTTGCCAGGCAAGCCTGTAAGGGCTATTACAGAGAAATCCCCCGAAAACTTCCCGGTTTTCGGGGGATTTCTCTGTTTGTTAAAAAAGTCAGGCACATGTCCTGACTTTTTTGTCGCGCTGCGCGCTCCATTTTATATGCGAACATAGTTCGCAATCTTCCCATTTTCCATTCTCTTCACTCTCTGCTCTCCAATTTCAACTCTGTATGCGGATAATAGTGAGCCAGTATTTCCGTGTAATCGCTTCCCCCCTCCGCCATATATTTAGCACCATACTGCGACAGACCAACACCATGTCCGTATCCGATGGTGTGAAACGTAATACTGTCCTCGGTGGTTGTGATGGTGAAATTCGTGGACTGCAGGCCGAACAGCGCCCGCACTGCGGTTCCCTCGACGGTCACGCCGCCGAGCTTCACGGTTTTCACGCCGCCAGCCGCCGAGCGCACCGAGGACGCAAACCAGCGGTCGGGCTTGCCGCTCACATCCGCTTTGGGCAGAGTCTGCGCGACCTTTTCGCGGAACGCATCCGCCGTTAGTGTCACCGCGCTCTCGTATCCGGCGTACTGCGTGCCGCCCGGACTGACCACGCTCTGCAGATACGGAATATCCTCGCCCCAGACATCGGCGGCAGACTCGGTCTTCGGACCGCTGACGCAGTGGAACACAGCCGCAATCGGTGCACCGTCGCAGGTCAGGATCTGCCCTGCTGTGTCCTTGACCGCCTTGCGTATCCGCGAATAGCCGACACTGAACGTCTTGACCGCGTCCGGCTGGTATGCCGCACAATGGCTGTAATCGTCGCAGACGTCCGCATCCGGATGCTCTGCCGGCCGTCCTCTCGACTGCTTATACACCGCGTACGTCCGCGCTGCGACCGCCTGTGCGCGGATGGCTTCAACCGGAAAATCGTCCGCAATCTCTGCCGCCGTCACGCCTTCCACATAGGTCTCCAGCGGCATTTCCTGCGCCTTGCCGTTCACCAGAACCGTGATGTCCGAACCGCCTGTCGCTGCCGCTGTGACGCTTTCTGTGGGTGCCTGCGGCTCCGTCTTGTCCGTTTCCGATGGGTAAAATACCGGCAGCAAATACAGCACCAGCACCAGTCCGACGCCGGTCAGCAGCAGTCTGTGCATGGTATCCCCTCCTTCCCTCTCTACCACAATGTATGATGCGGATTTTAGGAATATAACACAAAATATAGTTTTTCATTGACAACTCATACTTTATGTTGTATTATAAGGGACATAAAGAATCGAACATTTGTTCGTATATTGTAAGGAGGGGTCGCCATGAAATTGTGTGAGATGGCGCAGGAATACCGTGTAAATGTCGCTCTGCTGGAGCTGCGTATCAAGCAGCTTCAGGCGGCACAGAAGCGTACGCGTCAGCCGGAGGTGCGCTACCGGCTCAAGCAGCGCGCGAAATTCCTGCAGACGCTGATCAACGAAAGCCGCCAGACCGTATTCCTGATGGAGCACTACCACGACCACAGCGAAGAAGGTGACGCGCATGCGGACTGTCGCGCTGTCTGAGCACACAGCGACACGGCTGGCCTACCGGCAGTATCTCGGTCTGCTCGCGGAGGACGACCGCGGCTTCCGGCAGGCATTCCGCACGGCCTTCTTCCGGGCCATGCGCGAGCAGCTGACACCGCGGCAGTACGAGGTGCTGTGGATGATCGAGGTGGAGGGATTATCCTGCAAGCAGTGCGCCGAACGGCTCGGGATCAGTCCATCGGCGGTATCGCGGCACTGCTCCCGCGGCAAAAAGCGGCTACGGACGCTGCTTGCGTACAATCTGGAGCTGAGACACCAGTATTTTTCTTAGCTGCAAGCGAAAACCGGCATATACAGAGGTTTTTCTCCTTATGTGCCGGTTTTGTTTGTTTGATTGCCAAATCGAGATCGAACACT
Source organism: Butyricicoccus sp. (assembly GCF_977037065.1). NCBI lineage: Bacteria > Bacillati > Bacillota > Clostridia > Eubacteriales > Butyricicoccaceae > Butyricicoccus > Butyricicoccus sp. Next base: position 64,841 of record NZ_CDRQNY010000008.1, read on the forward strand.
TGCGAAGCAAACAGAATCCTGCCTGCAAGGCGCGATTTTTCTTCAGAATTCGACCGAAAGCGTGGTTTTTATCGAGAGGCGGCTCGAAAAACGTTAGTTTTTCGACAGCTTCAAAAAAGAGCGGTCTCCCGACCGCTCTTTTTTATTCCGAAGCATCAGCATGCGCCCTTTTCCGAGCAGAATTTGACTTCTTTGCCCTCAAGGATCATATTTGTGGTACGCACGGCGCACATTTTACCGCACATCGAGCAGGTATGACGCTCGGTCGGCGGAACCTGATTATAGAAGCGCTCGGCCTTTTCCGGGTCGAGTGCCAGCGCGAACTGCGCGGGCCAGTCCAGCTTATGACGCGCGTCCGCCATTGCGTTATCGCGGTCACGCGCACCGGGCAAACCGAGTGCGATATCGGCGGCATGGGCTGCGATCTTGCTGGCAACGATGCCCTCGCGCACGTCATTTTCATCCGGCAGGCGCAGGTGCTCCGCCGGTGTAACGTAGCACAGGAAGTTCGCGCCGGCCTGTGCGGCGATGGCGCCGCCGATGGCCGAGGTGATATGGTCGTAACCCGGTGCAATGTCGGTAACGAGCGGCCCGAGGACATAGAAAGGCGCTCCATGGCAAAGGCGCTTTTCCATCTGCATATTGGCCGCAACCTCGTTCATCGCCATATGGCCGGGGCCTTCGATCATAACCTGCACGTCCTTCGCCCACGCACGCTGTGCAAGATTGCCCAGCTCGATCAGCTCGCTGATCTGACCCGCGTCGGACGCATCATCAATGCAGCCCGGACGCAGTGCGTCACCCAGCGAAATGGTAACGTCGTAGCGGCGGAGAATGTCCAGCACCTCGTCGTAATACTCGAAGAACGGATTCTCATTGCCGGTCATCTTCATCCACGCGAACAGCAGCGAGCCGCCGCGGGAGACGATGTTCATCCTGCGGCCCTCACGCATAAAGGCTTCGACCGCACGGCGATTGATACCCGCATGAATGGTCATGAAGTCCACACCCTCCTTGGCGTGCGCCTCAACAACCTTGAGGAAATCCTGTGCGGTGATCTCGAGCAGATCCTTTTCCAGATACCCGATCGCGTCGTACATCGGCACGGTGCCGATCATCGCCGGCGACATGTCGATCAGCTGCTTGCGGAAGGTGTTGGTCTTGCCGTAGTTGGACAGATCCATGATGGACTCCGCGCCCATGTCAACGGCCATGCGCACCTTGCGCAGCTCCATCTCGTAGTCCTTGCAGTCACCCGAAATGCCGAGATTGACATTGATCTTTACGCGGGTGCCGTCGCCGACCGCCTCTGCGGACAGGCTTTTGTGATTGATGTTCGCCGGAATCGCAATCGTACCCTTTGCGACTCGTTCCATGATGAACTCGACCGGACGGTTCTCCTTTTTGGCGACCATTTCGATCTCCGGCGTGACGATACCGCGCTTTGCGGCATCCATCTGCGTTGCATAATTTCTCATGGCTTACTGATACTCCTTCGGAATAAAATTTATTGCTTCCGGAGTGCGGTTTTCATATAAATCTGCAGTGGCATGCGGTGCGCTCTGTCCTCAGCAGATTGCCGCACTTCGGCGGCTGACAAGCCTTGTTCTAAGGGGGACTCCGTCCCCCTTAGATACCGAATAAGTTCCCAGGGAAACTTGTCCGGATATCCCCCTCTCGTTTGCACAGCAAACGAGGCCGCGCCGCAGCGGCGCGGGCAGTGGTAAGAAAGTCAGGTACACGCCCTGACTTTCTTAGGGAATTTTATGCGGCGCACTGCGGTGCGCCTGTTCTGCTTGTTTTGCCTTCGGCAAAATACAGCAGAAATGTGTTAAACATACAGATAATCTGCCATTACAGGCTGCAGATTATGCTCTACGATTGCGTTATATACCTCATCGACCGAACGGCCGTCCGAAATCTCGAACTGCTCATCTCCCTTATCCTCGCCGGAGTGACCGCCGATACCGACGTCTACGCCGGCGGAAATCTTGGTGGCGGCGATGCCGATGATATTATCGCGGAAGCCCGCGCGCTCGCGGGTCGAGATAGTGATGGACGCGAACGGCATGAAGATGCGGTAGGCACATACCACCTGCAGCAGCTGCGGCTCGTGCACGTCCTTCGGATTGATCTTATCGTTATTGATGATCGGGCGCAGACGCGGACACGAGAAAGCAATCTCTGCGTGCGGATACTTGCGCTGCAGCAGGTACGCGTGCAGACCGGTCGCAAACGCGTCCTTTCGGAAGTCGGACAGACCGAGCAGCGCCGCAAAGCCGACACCGCGCATGCCGCCCATCAGTGCACGCTCCTGCGCATTCAGGCGATACGGGAAAATGCGCTTGTGACCGCCGAGGTGCAGGGTTTTGTACTTCTGGTCGTCATAGGTCTCCTGAAATACGGTAACGTAGTCCACACCGCACTCGTGCAGATAAGCGTACTCATCCACGTTGAGCGGATAAATCTCGATGCCGATGACACGGAAATACTTACGCGCCAGCTTAACGGCTTCACCGATGTAGGATACCGGCGACATGGCACGGCTCTCGCCGGTCAGCATGAGGATTTCCTGCAGACCGGTCTCCGCGATGGCCTTCAGCTCCTGTTCGATCTCGTCCATATCCAGCTTGGCACGGCGAATCTTGTTATGACAGTTAAAACCGCAGTAAATGCAGTAATTTTCGCAGTAATTGGCGATATACAGCGGCGTGAACATCTGCACCGAGTTGCCGAAATGCTTGCGCGTTTCGGCCTGTGCGCGCTGCGCCATCTGCTCAAGGAACGGCAGCGCCGCGGGAGACAGCAGTGCGCCGAAGTCCTCCGGCGAGAGAACGTCCTTGCGAAGCGCACGCAGCACATCAGCCGCCGTATAGGCATCCGCGTCATAGGCGTTCATGCGGGAAATGACCTCGTCCTGCACCTCGGAGCCGATGTTGTCCATACCCGGCTGGTACTCCATGTGGTCGGTATCAGCGGTGATGTATTTCGCGGAAATCATTTCATTTCTTTCGTTTTCCATCACAAATATCCCTCTTTCCGTCTTAATCCTGCAGGAAACCGGTCAGCGGAGAGGATGCCGAAGCTGTCTCACGGACACGGCCCAGACCGGCAAGGTATGCCGTGCGGCCTGCCTCAATCGCCTGCTTGAACGCCTCAGCCATCGCCGGAATATCGCCTGCGGTGGCAATCGCGGTGTTGGCCATGATAGCTGCCGCGCCCATCTCCATCGCTTCGCAAGCCTGCGACGGACGGCCGATGCCTGCGTCCACGATGATCGGCAGATCAATTTCATCAATCAAAATCTTGATGAACTCGCGGGTAGCAAGACCCTTATTCGTACCGATCGGAGCCGCCAGCGGCATGATGGAGGCCGCACCCGCGTTGACCAGATCACGCGCAACGTTCAGATCGGGATACATATACGGCATGACAACAAAGCCTTCGTTTGCGAGAATCTCGGTCGCGCGGATGGTCTCCTGATTGTCCGGCAGCAGGTACTTGCTGTCGCGCATGATTTCGATCTTGACGAAATCGCCGCAGCCGCACGCACGCGACAGACGCGCAATGCGAACTGCCTCGTCGGCATTGCGGGCACCCGAGGTGTTCGGCAGCAGCGTTACGCCCTCCGGAATATAGTCGAGGATGTTAGCCGTGCCGCCCTCATTTGCTCGGCGCAGTGCCAGCGTGATGATCTGTGCGCCTGCATTCTGCACAGCAGCATTGATCAGGTCGAGCGAATACTTGCCGGAACCAAGGATAAAGCGGGACTGGAACTCGTGTCCGCCGATTATAAGTGTATCTTTCATGTGAAAAACTCCTTTTTCTTGACCCATTTAAGGGAAACGTGTAAACTGATAGTATAAATAAGAAAGGGGAACGTAAAAGTGAAAAAGTTTATCGAAGAATTCAAAGCCTTCGCGCTGCGCGGCAACGTGATGGACATGGCGATCGGTGTTATCATCGGCGGTGCATTCACCAGCATTGTAACTTCACTGACCGAAAACCTTATCAACCCGATCCTCGGCCTGTTCGGCGGCACCGATTTAAGCGGTTTCGTGCTGAACCTCGGCGGTGTGGAACTGCGCTACGGTGCATTCATCACCTCGATCATCAACTTTTTGATCATGGCGTTCGTGCTGTTCTGTCTGCTCAAAGCGGTTAATAAGCTGACTGCGCTCGGCAAAAAGCCGGAAGCACCCGCAGAGCCGACCACCAAAACGTGCCCGTTCTGCTGCAGCGAAATTCCAATCAAGGCCGTGAAATGCGCGCACTGCGGTTCCGATCAGCCGAAAGAATAATGGAGAGTGGAGAATGAAAGCTGCGGCTTCCGTTCTCCATTTTCTATTTACGGCTCCGTTTCGCCAATGAGCAGACGTAGCACCATGGTTCCCTCGTGTGCCGAGCAGACCGCTACGCGCGGCGCCATCAGACCGAGACCGTCGGCTACATCGCTTGTACCGTCGCCGCAGAGGTACACATGGCCGAAGCGTTTTTCGGTCTTGATCAGGTTCGCCGAGCCGTAGCCTGCCATGCCGCTGCCCGATACGACCGGCTTTTCCGGCAGTCTGGTAAGCAGATTCTCGAGCAGCATAGCCTTCTGATCCGGCTTGTCAAACGCCTCCACGACCACATCACAGCCGGAGAACAGCCGCTCCACGTTGGACGGAACGACCCGCTCGGTGTAAGTCTCGTAGGTGAGATAGGGATTGATGGCCTCAAGCTGCTCGACAAGTGCGAGCGTTTTCGGAATGCCGAGGTCTTTCATCGTGTAATGCTGTCGGTTGAGGTTGGTGATGTCCACCACATCGAAATCCACGAGGATGAGATGACCGACACCCAGCCGCGCCAGAAAAATCGCAAGGTTGGAGCCAAGCCCACCCAGACCCGCAATGCCGACACACGCCTTGTCTAGCTTAGCCTGAATTTCCACGCCGTGGCGTTCCACCAGTGCGTCGTGCAGTTGTTCTTTGGTTAAAATCATGATTTTTCTCCTGTAATCACGCGCAGCGTGCATTTAATCGGAAATTGCATTGCAATTTCTATGAAAACCGGGAGTATGTATCTCGGTTTTCATACCAGTAACAAATGTGTGTGCCGCTCGCGGCGCGCAAATTTCTTTGGGACATACTGCGTAAAACGCGGATATGTCCCCTCTCGATTGAAACTGTAGTTTCAATCGAAGAATATCAGCCGCCGCCCACGAAGCATACGACTTCCAGATGGTCGGCATCGGTCAGCTTCTCTTCCGCGAACTGCGCGCGCGGAATGATGGTGCCGTTCTTCTCGACAGCCACGCGCTGCGGGTCATGACCCAGCTCCTTCAGCAGCGCCAGTACGGTTTCTTCTGCGGGAACAGCGCGTTCGTTACCGTTTACTTTCATGCAAATATCCTCTTTTCCGCAAGAAAAAATGCTCCGGTTTCACCATTCGGTAAAACCGGAGCATTAAAATTTCAAGTGTATGCGACAGCTTCCCTACGATGGTGCTAACCAACAGGTTCAAAAGGTTAGGCTCTCGCCCTCTCAGCCGCTCATCACGGCACCCTTGCTTGCAAATACAGTATGCACCTCATTCTCCCACTTGTCAAGCACATTTTTTTCGGATATAATGCAGTTATACAATGCAAACATTCGTTCGAAAGGAGATGATGACCGATGGACAGAACCATTCTGCACTGCGACTGCAACTCGTTTTTCGCGAGTGTGGAAACGCTGCTCGACCCGTCGCTCGCCGATGGTCCGACCGCGGTCTGCGGTGATCCGGAGAGCCGCCACGGCATCATTCTCGCCAAGAACGAGAAGGCCAAAGCCTTCGGCGTACAAACTGCCGAGACCATCTGGCAGGCGAAACGGAAATGCCCGGATTTACGGCTGGTAGCACCGCATCGGAGCGAATATGTGAAGTTTTCGCGCAAATGCAACGAGCTGTACCTGCAGTACACCGATCTTGTCGATCCGTTCGGCATTGACGAATCCTTCCTCGATGTCACCGGATCGATGCACCTGTTCGGCTCCGGCGAGCATATCGCGGACGAGCTGCGCCGCCGCATGCGCGAGGAGGTCGGACTGACCATCTCGGTCGGCGTGTCGTTCAACCGCGCGTTCGCCAAGCTCGGCAGCGATTACAAAAAGCCGGACGGCACGACGGTCTTTTCGCGCGAAAATTTCAAGCAGCGCGTGTGGACCTTGCCCGCGAACACACTCCTGTATGTCGGCAAACGCGCCAGCGACCGGCTGAGCCGACTGGGCGTGCGCACGATCGGCGAGCTGGCAGCCTGCGATCCGGCGTTTATCCACAGCATTCTGGGCAAAAACGGCGATCTTCTGCTGCGTTACGCCAGAGGCGAGGACGATGAGCCTGTGCGCTCGTTTTACGCAGAACGTGAGGTCAAATCGGTCGGCAACAGCATGACGTTCGCGCACAATCTGCTCGGCGCGGACGAATGCCGCATGGGTATTACGGCGCTGTGCGACAATGTCGGCAGACGTTTGCGAAAACGCGGCATGGTGTGCCAGACCGTACAGCTCGGCATCCGCGACCCGGAATTTCACAACCGCTCACGACAGGTAACGCTTGAGCGGCCGACCAACTCCACGCGGACGCTCATCGATCTGTCCATGCAGCTGCTGCTCGAGCATTGGCCGATGGACAAGCCGGTGCGCCTGCTGTCGGTCACGGCTGCCAATCTGCTGCCGGAAAATCAGTCGTGCGAGCAGCTTTCGCTGTTTGATGCCGCCGAGGATATCCAGAAGCGCGACCGTCAGCATAAGCTCGACCAGACGGTTGACGCGCTACGGCAGAAATTCGGTGATAAATCAGTCGTGTTCGCGCATTCGGTGAAGAAAAAGGATAAAACGGATAAAAAATGAGGACATATCTACCGGATATGTCCTCATTTTGCGTTACTGCGTCAGCCGGAAGGAAATCGCCCATCTGCCGTCCATCCGATTGCTTGCGGTGTAGAGATCACCGGTAAGTGTACAGCCGGCAACATCCTCGTATGCCATCGGGAAAACGTACTCGGTGACTTCTGCGTCCGCGTCAGAATCGACGTAGGAAACGTCGTAATCTCGCCAAAGCTCAGTGCCGTCCGTCATGCAGAGTACCGCAAAATCCGCATGGTTGTCGCGCGACAGCTTGCCTTCCGTGCGGTATGACAGGTGCAGTGCACCATCGTGCCACGCTGCCGCAGTGAGCGTAACATTGCCGTCCTCGCTCTGCCAAAGCGTGCCCTGCGGAACAAGAAAATCATAGTCGTGCATGGTTTCGTACAGCGAGATATCCGACGCACTCAGACCGTTGATATCGTGGTTCTCGGTCGGTGCATTCTGCGGCACAGCGGACAAATCTGCCGTTACCGGAACGCCTTCCTGTTCCACTTTACCAATCAGCAGCTTGTTAAACGAAAACTCGAACGCGCCTGCCGGAATATCTCCTCCCAAATCGTCAATTTGAAGAAAATACGTTGCCGTGTGGGTACTTGGGTCGTAGTCAACCGTCGAGCAGCCGCAGGACAGCGGTGCAGCTCTGCCCCAGCGCGGATAATCCAAATGCCAGCTGTCATACAGATCCGGTGCGGCATCGCCGAACAGGCTGCCCGTGGTGTCGGTCAGCGACAAATACACCTTTGCCGTGCTGCCTTCCACGTCCGCCGAAACGACCTCCAGCTTAACGCCCCGGTCCTCGCAGACCTGCCCGACCGGCTGCAGGTACTCCGCCATGCCGGGCGCAATTTTGTACAGCACCCGCAGGACCGCCTCCTGATTGGCGGCTACAGCGGTGCTCACGCAGGCCAGTGCCGCCGCAACCGCAATAATGATCTTGAGCGGTTTTCGCGCTCTGTGCGGCCTGCCGCTCTGCATTTTCGCGATCGTCTGCTGCACCAGTGCGTCGCTCGGCGTGATATTCTCATTCATGCCGCGGTACTGCTTGTGAAAATCCATCGTCCAGCTCTCCTTTCATCAATTCGCGCAGCTGTGCCCGTGCGCGTGTCAGCCGTGTGCGAATGGTAGACGGTTTTTCCCCGCTCATGCGCGCAATCTCCTCCGCGGTGTAGCCCTCGCAGTAGAATAAATGCACTACTGTGCGGTACTTGGGCGTCAGCCGCCGCAGGGCTTCATCCAGTACACTGTCCTCCGGCTCGGGAAACGGAATGCGGTCATCGAGCGGTGTGTCGTGCCGCCGCCATGCCATGCGCCAGTGGCTTTTCAGGCAGTTGAGCGTCACCCGCAGCAGCCATGCCTTTTCGTGCTCCTCGCTGTCGAAAACCGGCCTTTTACGCACGATTTGGAGAAAGACCTCCTGAAAAATATCGTCCGCGTCGTGACGGCTGCGCGTCTGCGCATACGCCAGCCGGTATACCATGTCGCCGTAGACGCTGACGAGTTGTTCGGGTGTTTTTGCGGTCATACTCCATCCTCCTTTCACCGGTAATACGAAATAAAAACCCGAAGTGCTACAAATTTTCGCAGAAATTTATCGCACTTCGGGTTGCATTTATTTTGTCCAGGCTTGCTTGAGCAGCTTTGCCGCCTCGTCGATCTGCTGTTCGGTCAGACCGGCATAGCCGAGCACGAGCGTTGCCCGCGGCGGCTTGACCGGCGGCGTATAGTACGCCGAAAGCGGGTAAACGCGCACGCCGACCGCCTTTGCGCGCTCAATAAGTTCGTGCTCGAGCATGCCGTTACGCATGTGCAGCAGCAGGTGCAGGCCGGCTTCCGAGCGCGAGACCTCATGCGGCAGGTCGGCCAGCTCGCGGTCAAGCGCGGCCATGAGCGCGTCGCGGCGTGCCTGATAGACCTTGCGGCTGCGGCTGATGTGACGCTCGAAGCCGCCGGTGTGCATGAAGGCCGCCAGCGTGTGCTGGTCAAAGCTCGGCACGGTGGACGAGTACCGCGAAAACCGTTCACGATAGCGCGCCATCAGCGCATTCGGCAGCACCAGATAGCCGATACGCAGTCCGGGGGCAAGGCTTTTCGCGAAGGTGTTGACGTACACGACACGGCCTGTCCGATCCAGCTCGCCTAACGCCGGAATCGGGCGAGAGGCATAGCGGAATTCGCTGTCGTAGTCATCCTCGATGATGTAGCGGTCGGGCGCTTCGGACGCCCAGCGGAGGATTTCCAGTCGGCGGGCAGCCGTCATGACCGTGCCCAGCGGGAAATGGTGCGACGGCGTAAGGTATACCACCGATGCGTCACTCGCGGCCAGCGCGTCAGCACGCAGACCGTGCTTGTCCAGCGGTGTCGGACGCACGGTCACACCGTTCACTGCGAAAATCTGGTACAGCTTGCGGTAGCCGGGGTTCTCGAGCGCGTACACACGATCGCGGCCGAGCAGCTGAATGACAAGGTGCATCAGATACTCCGAGCCTGCGCCGATCAGGATGTTGTCCGGCGAGACGTTGATGCCGCGGAAGTCGTGCAGGTAGCGCACGATCTCCTCTCGAAGTTCCGCCGCACCGCAAGGGTCGGTCGCACGGAGCAGCGCACTCGAGTATTCGCTCAGCACACTGCGCGACAGCCGCGCCCATGTGGAGAACGGGAAGCAGCCGTTATCGACAAAATCCGTGCGAAAATCATAAGGATAGGTCTCCTCAGAGGCGAAAATCGGCGGCAAAGGCGGTGCGGGCGACTCCTGTGGCTCGGAAACCTGCACAGCAAGCTGCTCCTGCACAAAATAGCCGCGCCTTGGCGCAGAGGCGATATAGCCTTCGGCGGCAAGCTGTCCGTAGGCGGTTTCCACGGTGATCTGGCTGACGCGCAGATTTGCGGCCAGCTGGCGTTTGCTCGGCAGGCGTGTGCCGCCGGGCAAGGCGCCGGACATGATGTCCGCGCGGACAGCGTGGTAGAGCTGCTCGTAGAGCGGCTGTTGGTCGTGCGGTTTGAGATGATATGTCAGCATGGCCGGAGGCTCCTTTCTTTGCGTCTTTTGCAAAATCTGTGCTGATTTTATGAGTTATCGCTTGCGAAGCGAGAGAATCTTGCCTACCCGGCAGGGGCACAAGAGGGTAGACACCAAGGTTTCTACCCTCTTGTGAATCACCCGTTTCCTGTCATAGTCTGGCGCAGACCAGAGACCGGCGACCGCTGCGAAAAAAGGATACGGCAGTCGGGTTACTCTTGCGTTTGTTTCGTAAAATATTCGCAGTTCACAGATAGCTTACTGCTACACAGACCGGCTACTTCCAGCAGGCGCGACACAACAATGTCGCGCAAGTCGTGAGCGCGTTATCACAGACGGCACCTACGAAGATAAATGTTACCAAGCGTCTACATTCGCAGGTGCTGTCTACAATCTCCAGACTAACGATTTGAGCGGCACTGTCATGCCGCTCCCAGCGTAGAGTCACCGATCTGTGTAGCAGTCAGAAAACAGCTTGAGCATCTGCGGTTGAGAAATGGGCGGCCATTGGCCGCCCCTACGGAAGATGAACAGTACGGCCGTTCCCCCATAGTCTCAGCTCTGCAAATTTCGCCGTGCTCTCCCAAAGGGAAACGGGAGTCCCAAGAGGGTAGAAACCGCAGGTGTCTACCCTTTTGGTTTCCCCGGCGAAACCGCCGGCGTTCCCCTCGCCTCGAAGGCGAAAAACTTACGTTAAATAAGCGCCATCGAACGCAGAATGAACAGCGTCAATGTCAGCGTAACCGCACTCAGCGCCGTGCTGAGCACAATGATCGACGATGACAGCACATGATCACCGCCCATATTTTTCGCCATAACATAACCGGACGCTGTGCTCGGCGCACCGCACAGGATGACGATAGCCACCAGCGTCTGCTCGCGGAAGCCGAGCGCCACGCCCATCGGCAGAAAGATAACGCTCAGCAGCACCAGCTTGATAAACACGGCTGCACAGGTCGGGCCCAGCTTTTTGATTGCCTTTGCGCCCTCAAAGCCCGCGCCGATGCTCAGCAGCGCCATCGGCGTTGCACAGTTACCCAGCATGGACAGACCCTTGTCCAGCATCGGCGGAAAGTCGATTGCCAGGAGCGAGAACGGCAGACCCGCGAAAATACCCAGTATGATCGGGTTGGTGATGATGCCGCGCAGCGTTTTGCCGACCAGACCGCGGTGGTCCGCCTGCTGTGCGTCCGGCGCGGTGACAGTCAGCACCAACACCGAAAAGATGTTGTACAGCGGCACGCTTGCCACGATCATCAGCGGCACAAGACCGGCATTTCCGTACAGATTCTGCACAAATGCCACGCCCAGAATCGCCTGCGAGCCGCGGAAAGCGCCCTGTGTGAACGCTCCCACCATGCTCTTATCCTTGAGAAAGTGGAACGCGCCGATCCAGACGGCAAAAAAATACACCGTCGTCGCACCCGCGCAGAAAAAGAAAAACACGGGGTCGAACTGCTCGGTGATGCGTCCCTGCGCGATATCGCGGAACAAAAGGATCGGCAGCAGCACCTTGAACGACAGACGGTCAATGTCGGTCAGCGTCTGCTTGGTGAAAAAGTTTTTGCTGCGCAGCCAGCGGCCAAGCACGATGATCGCAAAAATCGGCACGGTGGCATTCAGACAGAATATCAGGTTATCCATTGGTTTCTCCCTCCACGGCTGCTTCCTCGTGGCGGAAGAAGTCCTGCAGTTTCTCCAAGCTCTGCGCTAAAAGCGCGGTCTGCTCGGGCGAGAGCGTATCCACCAAAGACGCGATCATGCGCTCGTGAAAGTCCTTGTGATACTCGTAGGCGGCTCTGCCCTTGTCGGTGAGCATGATATTGACGACGCGGCGGTCCTCCTGGCTGCGTACGCGGCGCACCAGTCCCTTGGAGACCAGCTTGTCGCACGCAACAGTCAGCGTAGCCAGTGTTACGCCGATTGACCTGGCAACCTCGCTCATACGCACAGGTTCCCTGTCACCGATCTTCTCGATGATGTGGATTTCGGTGATGGACACCGCGCTGCCCAGTCCGCCCGCCATGGCGCGTTCTTCGATTTTGTTGATCCGGCCGAACACATCGACCAGAAAGGAATTGAGCTGCTCTGCGTCTTCCATGTTCGTGCTGTCCCTCCGTTAGTTCGTTAATCTAACTAAATATTAGCATGGATTTGTCGAAATTGCAACACTGCCGTGCCTTCGGCAAGGGCAAAGAGGAAGGGACACCTACGGTGTCCCTTCCTCTTTGAACGCCTGCCTTGCAGAATCTCTTCACTCTTTGCAAAACTTTCAATCTATGTTTCACGCCATCCCGGCTGTGCATTTGTGCATTTTGTATAAACTTACACATTGCACAGTGCCGCTATCGCGGCCCTCAGGAGGGCGCTCAGCACGGCGAGCGTAATACACAGGAAATACGGCATCCTGCACGTTCGAAGCGAATACCGTCCGGTGGCTTCACCGCCCTGCCAGACCATAGAGCATGCGGCAAGCAGCGCGGAGACGCTCAGCACGGCGGGTACGCCGGCTGCTCCGATGATGAGGGCGTTTCCTTCTCCCACGCTGACCGCGACGGTCATGGCAAGCACAAAGCCGCGTGCTGCGGCAACCGCACTCAGCAGCAGCTCTCTCGGGCGCAGAAAGGCGCACACGAGCGGCAGCAGCACCCAGATGAGCGCGCACAGCGTGCTCTGCACCACATGCGCGGGCAATTCAGCCAGCAGACCGGAAAGCACTGCCGCGCCGTCCCCTTCGCCGGCCCGCAGACCGGTCAGACCGCCCGCCGCTGCACCGCACAGGAACATCGCACACAGGAACAGGAACACCGGTGTCCGCACCAAATCGTCAAAAAAACCGAGAATATGCTGTTTGTTCATACGTCTTCCCCCTTGGAAAAGTCATAGAACAGCATATTCCCGGTTTTATCTTTTTAGAACAACAGACGGACTTAGCCTTCCTCGTTGATCATCTCGCACATCGCGTCCACCATGTCCTTGCAGGGCTGGCGCAGGAACGGGCGTGCCTTTTTGTTGATCTCGTAGGTTGCATACAGCTTGCCTTCCTCGTCACGGTGCAGCACGGCTGCGATCAGCTCGGTTGCAGCGGCGATGCGATCAGCCAAGTACGCAAGATCCACCTTTTCGCTGTCGCACACGGAAACTACCACGCGCTTTTGCGAACTGCTGGAAATCTTGGCAAGCTCGGTCGGCATTTCACGCTTGGAAGCGGTGAGCAGCACAATCTCGCTCTTGATCATGGCAGCAAGTTCGTCCTCGCAGATACGAACCTCGTCGTAGCCCTCTGCAGCCTTGCAGGCCGCCGCATTCTTCGCGGACAGGAACAGATTGCGCTGCGGTACGACCTCCTTCTCCAGGATGGCGCGGATCAGCTTCTGAAGATATTCACCTTCACCAAGCACGGAAACCAGTACATTCTGCGGCATAATATCATCTCCTTCACAGGGCAGTACAAATACAAGAGCAATTATACGCACAAACAGTCCGTTTCGCAACGGATTTTACGGATTCTTTTTACAATTCATCACTTCGACTGATTTGCACAAATTTTATCCATTGCCTTTAGGTAAATTGCACATTCCAGACGCTTACGCTCCATCTCGCAGCCGAGGTCGTAGGAGTCGTTCATGTCGTGGTTCATGTTGTAGTTCGCCGCCGAGCAGCCGCCCGAGCAGTAGAACTTCGCCCAGCACTTCTGACACTTCGGACGAGAATAGATGTTCATGCCGGCAAACTTCTGCGCGATGTCCATATTGAAGGACTGGTCGAGCACACTGCCCTGCTTGAACTCATCCTTGCCGACAAACTGGTGGCAGGGATAGATGTCGCCGTCCGGCGTTACGGCTACGTACTCGTAGCCCGCGCCGCAGCCGCGCAGACGCTTGACAACGCACGGACCCTGATCCAGATCGACCATGAAGTGGAAGAAGGTAAACGGCTTGCCTTCCTTCTTACGCTCGAGCATGATATCGGTCAGACGGTCGTACTCGGCCTCGATCTTGGGCAGATCGTCCTCGGTCAAGTCGTAGCCGCAGCCCGGGTCAGCCGTTACCGGCTCAACGGACAGACGGTCAAAGCCTGCATCCGCAATACTCAGCACGTCCTCGGCAAAGTCAAGGTTGTGCGAGGTGAACGTGCCGCGTGCGTAGTAGTCGAGGTTCGGGTCGCGGTCGTCCACCAACGCCTTGAACTTGGGCACGATGGTGTCGTAGCTGCCCGTGCCGGCAACCGTCTTGCGGAACTCGTCGTTGACCTCACGGCGGCCGTCGAGCGACAGCACGCAGTTGTCCATATTCTCGTTGATGTACTTGCGCTTGTCCTCATCGAGCAGCAGGCCGTTGGTGGTGATGGTGAAGCGGAACTTCTTGTTATACTTCTCCTCCAGGCTGCGGGCATAATCAACCGTCTGGGTAACGGTATCCCACGCCATGAGCGGCTCACCGCCGAAGAAATCAACCTCGATGTTGTGACGCACGCCGGAACGCGCGATAACAAAGTCGATGGCCTTCTTGGCGATCTCAGGCGGCATGATCTTGCGGCCCTGACCAAAGTCGCCGGTGGATGCGAAGCAGTACTTGCAGCGCAGGTTGCAGTCGTGCGCTACATGCAGGCACAGGGCCTTGACCGGTGCATTCACCGGAATGTAGCGGCTTACGTCGATGTAGTCATCCTGTGCGAACAGCTGACCGGCCTTTTTCAGCTCGTACAGCTCGTCGTATGCCTCGCGGACGTCCTCGGCGGTGTAGTCCGGCAGGGCGTCGATGATGCTCTGCGGACAGGTATCACCCATGTTTTCATCCAGCAGTCCGGACACTGCATAGCTGATATCATCGAGCAGATGTACCGCGCCCGAGTTGACATCGAGCACGAAATTCAGCCCTTTTTTCTGATAACGATGAATCATTTATTTTCCTCCGATATACAGGAACAAGGCGCACCCGCAGGCGCGCCTTGCATATTCCTTTTCAGCGTGATTACTTTGCGTGCTCGCACTTCTGGTTTGCCACGGTGCAAGAGGTCTTGCATGCGGACTGGCAGGAAGTCTGGCACTCGCCGCAGCCGCCGTGTGCTGCAGTCTGCTTCAGGGTTGCAGAAGTCAGGGTAGAAATATGCTTCATTTGATTTCCCTCCTATTTTTTGATGTGGCTGTAACGCTTCTTTTTCCGCATATTGGCACCGGCGTAACCGCCCAGTGCCGAGGCGATCAACGAGCAGAGCAGGCTGATCACCGTGCGTACAAAATGAATGGATTGACCGAGCGGCAGCACCGCAACGATCAGCAGGATCAGAAAAACCGCAAAACCCGCGCCGAGCGACCAGTAAAACTGGTTTTCGCCTGCGCGCTTTGCAGCGACCAGTGCGGCAAGCGCACTGCCGAGTGCAAGGAACACCAGCGCACAAGGCGCTATTGCACCCTCTGCCAATGTGCCGCGGTGAACGAGCACCGCACCGAGCAGCATCAGCAGCAGAGTACCGAGCAATCCGGCAAGCACCGACGGTAAAAGGATACCGACCGGCGACTGACCCTCATTGGTTTTTCTCATCATTTCATAGCCTCCCGCCGAATTTTATTTATATGTCATGTTATTCGGCAAGAAATGGGGTTATTACTTTGCGTCCTTCTTTGCTTCCTTGGGCGCCTCGACCGTCTCGGTCGCCGGAGCCTCCTTACCGCGGATCGCCCAGCGGTAAATCTTGAGCTTCGTGCGGTCGCTCGAAGACTCGATGACCAGAACGTCGTCCTTGATGCTGACAACGCGGCCGATAAAACCACCGATGGTGGAGATCTCATCACCGATCTCGATGGAGTTACGCATATCGCGCTCCTGCTTGTCGCGCTTGCGCTGCGGACGGATCAGGAACAAGTAGAATACGACGATCAGAACTACAAACGGCAGAAAGTTTGCGATGATCGAGCCGTAATCCGACAGAGCCGGCATTTTATCCAATGCCATAACCATGGTTACACCTCCCTATGCAATGTGCTGTAAATACTCACTATATTATACTGGATATTCTGTCAAATTACAAGCCCTTTTTGGAGGCAATACCACATAATTCAGCTGCGGCGCTTTAGGAGATTTTGTGTCCTGATGTCGGCCTCGGTTCCTTGCGCGAGTTCCATCCGCGCTGCCGCAATTTCTTGCAATACACAAAGTATTGCTGCGAAACCGCGCCTAATCAGTACGCAAAATTTACTCGTAAATCGCTCTTGCTGTATTATGCGGTACTGCCTCTTTATTTGTGCTACTTAAGCTATTCACAGCATAAAATAGCAGTATCTTATCGAAACGAGGTGCTGACCATGCTTTTCCCTGCTTTATTTGCGCTCGGCGGCGCATTTTTCTTCTTCGTGCTGCGTGTACAGGGCGCGGACGGATCGTTTCCCAAGCCGCTCACGCCCGATGAGGAGGCGGTTCTGCTGCGCCGCATGCAGCAGGACGGGGATGCCGAGGCACGGGAAAAGCTGATCGAGCACAATCTCAGACTGGTAGCGCATATTGTGAAAAAGTATTACGCTGTAAGTACGGAGCAGGACGATCTGCTGTCCATCGGCACGATTGGACTCATCAAAGCCGTGAACACCTTTAAGGCGGATAAGAATATCCGGCTGGCGACATACGCCTCCAAATGCATCCAGAACGAGCTGCTAATGTATTTCCGGCAGAAGCGCAAGAGTGCGGGCGAGCTTTCGCTCTCGGACACGCTCGAGTCGGACGGCGACGGCAATGCGCTTGCCCTGCAGGATATCATCTGCTGCGAGGACAGCGGTCTTTCCGCCGTTGAGGAGCAGGACCGATACCATGCCATGCACCGCGCGCTGGCAGGCTGTCTCTCTCCGCGGGAACGCGAGATCATCCGCCTGCGGTACGGCATCGGTCTGGCAGCTCCCCTGCCGCAGCGTGAGATCGCCGCGCGGCTGGGTATTTCGCGCAGCTATGTTTCACGCATTGAAAAGCGTGCCTTAGAGAAACTGCGGGAGGCTCTTGAGCGCGAGGGACGGCCGCCGTAAAACCGGCGGTTTTCCCCTTCCGAAAAAAATTTTAATTTTTTTTGAAAAAAGGGTTGACGAATCCCGAATTCTGATATATACTAAACAAGTCGTCAGCGATGAGTCATCAAAAACGACAGTAAAACTTAACAAATAGCCGAATTGTGTAAAGGTAGCACGACAGACTCTGACTCTGTTTGTGAGGGTTCGAATCCTTCTTCGGCTGCCACTGAAAACCGTCTTTTCTTTGAAAAGACGGTTTTTCTTTTGCTTTTTCGAATTTTGGCTGTGACGGCTATTTGACAGACGGTCTCTCTCTCGATATACTAAAGTATATGTAAAGGAGCGATTACCATGTTTTGCATGAACTGCGGCACACAGCTGCCGGACGGCGCAAAATTCTGCATGAACTGCGGCACAAAGGTCGGTGAGGTCGGCTCTGGCGCTGTCCCGTCCGGCAAAAAATATCCCTCGTACGCGATGCTGTATCCGAACAGCATGGCTTATCTTGAGTCCCCTGCCTATCAGCGTGAGCGCGGTCTGATGAAGCAGTCCGAGCTTGGCGCGACGCCGTATGCAGGCTTTGATTTTACCAACTATGTTTCTCTGGACGACGGCACGATGGTCGGCTTTGTGTTCGGGCACACTGAGCGTTACCGCGCCGCCGAGGACTTCGGCTACAATCTCTACCGTCTGAATCCGGACGGCACGGCTGTTTTTCTGAACGCCGGCTGCAAACGCGGCGGCGCCGAGCTGTATGTGCAGGACGGAAAAGCGCACTGGACGGTGAATGGAGAAGCGTTTTCCGCATCTATTTGAGCATTAAGGCAATACCGCATAATTGAACAAGAGTGATTTGCGAGTAAATTTTGCGTACTGACGAGGCACAGTTTTGCGGTAATACTTGATGTATTACCGTGAAACTGCAACAAAGTCAGGACACAAAATT